>JAQCBQ010000006.1 GCA_027621385.1 Bacteroidota bacterium
AAAAGAGGGTAAACTTTTTTTTTCTTCCAGATTTCCTATTTAGTTTTGAGTGAATTATAAATCTCTTATTCATTGAATTTTATCCCAATCATCACACTTTTGCAACCCAATTTTAAAAGTTACGTTAAAGCCTTCATGTAGATTCCATTTGTCATAAGTTGTATTTCAAATGCTTCACTCTTTTGAGGCATTTTAATTGTTTAACCAACATACACTTTATGCACACTCAAACGGAAATCTACAAAATGCAAGTTCAACAGGGTCAACTTAAGTTGATTCTTATTCAAGGATCCTCGATTGCCCGCGGTTCCTATATTTTAAAGCCTAAGGGCGGGAAGAGGTGTGTCATGGCCAAGCGCATTCGGTTGGCAAAGTACACTGAGGGGGTTGAGGAAGCTTTTTTTAAAGCCTTAAAAACGGCCAAAGCCGTTGAAAATTTAGATCGATGCCGAGCTGAGCGCGCTCAGCGGCAACGGCTTGAGCGACAATTGAAACGCAAAAAGGCCGCCGGGTGACCACCGGGAAAACGGACTGTTTCAGGAAGCCCTAAGGCCCCCATTGTGTATGGGGAATGGAATACCTTGCCCGTGGCTGATCTGAAATTTGACATATCGGGTGCCCACCGGATTAAAAACGGACTGTAAAACGCATGCCTAAGGAAAAAGTGCATTCGCACTTTGTGTTCACAATTCCCTTTTAAATCATCCATTAACCCAATTAAAATATGAATCCAAGAAAGAACATATCCACCAGTAGTCAATTGTCCGAATTTGTAACCTATTGCCGCTCAAATCCATATTTATCCAAACATTCTTCCCCTTCACCCACCGGGATGGGGCGACTTTTTTACGCCCTGCATACCCTCCACTTCCGTTCTGAATCATCGAATGCCAAGCAGTTTTTATTGGAATTAGGCAACTTCACAGAACACCATTTAGATTCTCCCTTTCTTAAAATCGATGACATCGTGTATGTGTTCAGGATTTGGAAAAGGTCAAAAGACATGTTCCTAACTCTAAATGGGATTGCCGCTAAACTTAGGTTTACTATTCCAAATCAAGTTTGGATTACCATCCTGAGCATGTACAATTTTAACGATGCAACGGGCGGCAAGAAGGCTCAAATTGCAATAAAAACCCTTAAACAGGCTTACAAAGAAGGACTTAACCTTGAGCAGTTGAACCTCGAAATGTTGAAATTTCATGAGTTGATAGTAGATAGAATTGAGTCTGACAAGCAGAGGAACTACAGGGCTGACTTGTTGGCCCTTCTTCTTGTAAAGAGCTGCACCGAAAATTGGCCAATGGAATTGCGACCCCAAACCATTGTTTCACATTTTAATCATAAACTCAATCCCAACTTGGATGTAAAAAAAGCATTGCATCTGTATGGAAAGTTAAGTGTTGGGGATTTGATTGCCTTTCAAGGAAAGGCCCTGGATTCCCTAATTCTAACCTTTGACAAACAACCTGAATTGGTTGAAAACATGCTGAAAGTTGCCAAACCCGAAATGAATCTTCAGCAACGGGTACACCTTTTGTTTGGCCTTGATTTTAAGATTCCTGGACTGGTTGTTCAACATATGTTTTTCAACAATGACAATATGTTCTGGGAATTCTGCAGTGAGGTACTTGAAGGAAAGAAGTTTAAAGATATTGAGAGCTTTCCTATTCCTATCCAGTTTACAAAAAATCTGGTCGCCCGCTTGTATGCATATCCCCATGAATCCAAAGCGCTAATTTCGGCTACGATTGAAATCGCACTTGGATTAAAAGGATTGCCACCCGAGCTGTGCGACAGGTTTGCTAGGCGCTTTTTTCAATTTCAATTCGCCTCAGTTTACATTGAAACCATACCAGCCTTGTACTTCCGAAATTTAAGTATGAGTGAAATTCAGAATGCCTGGGACTATTTGAAGCATTTAAGCCAACGAGGGCTTCCATTGCCCAACATCAAAAGAATGGATTTAAATGCATTTTGGGAAGATGTCCTTGCCTGGGAAGCTCGTGCCCACAATCAGTTAAGGTATTCCGTACGCCTTTTGCCGGTCCCAAGCAGATTCAAACCCTTTCAAAAAGCAACGGAAAATCAAACGGTCCTCGAAATAAGGCCCATAAAAACAATGCGCGAGCTGATTTTTGAAGGCAAAATCCTTGAACATTGCGTAGGGACATATGCCGATTCCGTTGTTCAACGACGTACCTGTATTTTTAGCTTTCGGTCAATTGGAACTGACCCATCAAAAAGAACCACTATTCATCGCATTTTAACCATCCAGGTTATAGATTCAGAAGTGGTTCAGGTTCGCGGCCTAAGAAATCGGAACATGGATTTGGAGGAGTTTAATACCATTAAAGAATGGGCAGATAGATTCAAATTAAAGGCCAACTATCAGGAATTGGTGGCTTGATAATTTACCAAGCTGCCTCATATGGTATTTGATTGCCCATTGGTTCTATAATAAAAGCATGAATCCCACCACCTAACCTAATAATTATTCCTAAACGTTTAATCTTAAATCCAATTGCATGGCCAAAAAATCCAAACCTAAACCTAAACTTACAGACTATTGCTACAATCTTGTAAGAGGAACAAAACCAATCAATAGGCCTAAATAAAGGCGTCAAGACAATGGTCTAAGCACATATTCAAATTAACCCTTTAAATTCTAAAATTATGACTTGGGAAGCTTGTAAAAATTACGGTCTAATCATGATAGAGCCCAATGGCAACGAAGTTCGATTGTACTACAACATGTTAAGTTCACAGTTTGCGGGAACCCCTGCAGGCTTTTATGCCGACTCAGCCCTTTGGCAAGGCAATTTCCTTCAGGTTCATGGAAGGGATTCGCACGGCACAAAAAGAATAATCCTGATGGATGGATTTTATTCCTGGCGCTATGCATACTAGTTGAGCAATTCTGCATCCACCAAAAATTCAAACTTGCAACCTTAATTTATTCATTCTATGTCAAATTTAATTGTCCATCTTCCGACAGGAAAAAAACTTGAAATTGCCTCCTGCGATCTTTTCCAAGAGCAAGTTCCACTCAATAGCATGCGTGAACAGCACATTAGCGAAGGCTGGCGCTTGCCCAATATTGAAGAGTTGATGCTGCTGAAATCTGAGTTGCACGAGCAGGGATTGGGAGATTTTCATAGCGATTGGTACTGGAGTCGAGAATCCTTCTATGTTTCATGGGATTATTCTGTAAATATGGGTCTGGATTTTCAGTCCGGAAATACAAATGCTAAGGCCTTGGGCGCCCCTGCATCGGAAACCCAGGGTTTGTGTGTCGCCTATATCAGACTGGTTCGGCTGCTTCCTGAGGAATAGCCATTTCCCTGGCTTTTCTCAATCCACCTGGGTTGAACAGGCCCCCCCGTGGGTTAATTGTACCCATCCCGCATACTCGCCCGCAACCGAACCCGCGTGGCCCCACGGCCATACATGGAATATGGAGCATCTTCCAAATCCAACCACATCCGGTTTCCCCAACTCTCTAAAATGGCCTGCTTAAGCTTCCCCTCTCCAACACCATGAATCAATATTATTTCTTTGCATCGGTTCTTACAGGCCCAATCAATGAACTGCCGAACATGCTCCAACTGGCATTCTAAGGCTTCCGAGGGCTTGGGCATGGCTCCCCTAGGGTATAATGCCGGAATATGCAAATCCAATTCATAAATCCCAGCAGGCGATTTTGAATAGGGCGATTTCTTCTCTTCTTTCCTAGAATTCGAAATCTCCTTTGGAACCATCTGCTGAGATTTGCTCCTGATTTTTGGAAATGCGGGCTTTTTCTCCCAGCTATCCACCTTCGTAGATTCAAACGGTGCCGCAGTTGATTTGGTTTCATTTTGATGGGGCGAAATCAAATCCTGCTCTTCTTTATCCGGCAATTTATTCTTCTTGGTTTGCTTCTCTTCATCTGAAAGACCAATAAGCTCAGCCGCCTGAGCCGGAATCTCCCAACCCGGTTCCACTTCTACCCAAAAGGTGGTTTTACTATGCCTTAAAACAATTCCTGACAACCGCGAATCGCGAAACATGACCCGTTGCCCTATTCGAAAACCCATTTCTATTTCGAAAACTGATTTTGAAATAAGGTCCAATACCGACCTTTGGCAGACAGCAATTCTTCATGCCGCCCCTGCTCCACAATTTCGCCTTGCTGCATGACTAAAATCCGGTCGGCATGCTCTACGGTTGATAACCGGTGGGCAATCACAATCGAAGTCCTTCCGCGGGTTAGTTTTTCTGTGGCCTCTTGAATCAGCTGTTCGGTTTCACTGTCAATCGAGCTGGTGGCCTCATCCAAGATCAAAATTTGGGGATTGTACACATAGGCCCGAATAAAACTGATTAACTGCCGCTGGCCTACCGATAGATTTACCCCACGCTCCCTGACATTAAAGTCCAAGCCGCCCGGCAAACTGTTGATCAACGATTCCGCTCCAACCGCTTTGGCCGCTTCCAACATTTTACTGCGCGTTATTTCGGGGTTATACAAGGAGATGTTGTTGGCAATGGAATCTGAAAACAAGAATACATCCTGCAATACAATCCCGATAGAGGCCTGCAACTGCTGCAGTGGGAATTCCCGGATATCCTGCCCATCTATGCGAATGCTTCCCGAATCTGCTTCGTACATCCTCGACAATAAACTGATTAGGGTTGTTTTCCCCGACCCTGTACTTCCCACAATGGCGGTGGTGCTACCCGCAGGCAGTTTTAAATTTAAGTTCCTCAGCACCGGCTCGCCTGCTACATAAGAAAAGTTGAGTTCCTCAAATTCAATTTCGCCTCCTTGTATGCTCAAGTTCGGATTGCCCACATCGGCCATTTGTTCTTCCTTGTCCAATAAGCCGAAAATGCGTTCGCAGCTCACTAAACCCATTTGCAAAGAGTTGAACCGATCGGCCAGCTGACGCATCGGGCGGTACAACATATACACCCATAAAATAAACGAAAAAATAGCCCCGGGTTGGATGTCGCCTTCGGGATGCAATAAAATTTCCCGACTGCCATACCATACCACCAAGGCAATGGATATGGCCTGAAGTACCTCTACTACCGGAAAAAAGACGCTGTAATACCACACGGATTTGATGTGGGCAGTTCTATGGCGCGCATTGATGTCTTTGAATCGCTTCAGTTCCGTTTCTTCCCGATTGAAGGCCTGAACAACCATCATTCCACCGATGTGTTCTTGTGCAAAGGTGTTGAGGTTGGCCACTTCATTCCGAACTTCATTGAAACTGCTTCGAATGCCGTTTTTAAACATCCAGGTGGCTAAGATTAAAAAGGGTATGGGAATCAACGACATCCATGTCATTCCCGGAGATACCCAAAACATCCAACTTAAAATGGCTGTCAACTTCAATAAATCTCCGGCAATGTTCAAAAAACCTTCAGAGAAAATCTGACTAATGGTTTCCATGTCGTTCACCAACCTTGTTACTAAGGTGCCTACCGGAGTTCGGTCAAAAAAGGCCATGCGAAATCGCATCAAATGCCCATACAAGCCTTGCCGCAAATCTCGAACGATGGATTGACCAAGCCAACCTCCATAATAGGTTTGATAGTATTGAACCGCCGCCTCGGCCAATAAAAACAGAAGCATCCAAAGTGACATCATAAGGACTCCTGAAAACTCCCCCTTCATCACATAGCTGTCAATGGTGTACTGCACCAACCAAGGCCGTATGGGACTTAATATTGCGGCAAACAAGGTGAGGGCAACGGTGCCCCAAAATACCGAGGTATAGGGCTTGGCATAAGAGAACAACCGCATCATAACCCCAGCGTCCAAAATTCCAGCACTCTTATTTTTTGCCATGGTGCAAAGAAACAAAACATTCAGCAGGCCTCGGTTACCTCTTTGCCGCTAAACCCTTAAAATAAACGAATTTATGCTCAAAACATCCATCCCTTCAAATCCCCCTTTTCATTCTCATTCCTAGGTTTAAACCTTACGAAACCTCATTAGGGAAGTACATTGAATTCAAGAACAGAAATGCCATGTATGTTGTTTCCGGCCGCAAGTGTGGTGCCCGACGGCAACCAAATGGGAGAATCGCCAATACCGGCACTCACAGCCGTTATTCCCGTTTGTCCATTTCCATTTAAGTTGCCTCTGGATTCTGTTGATAAATAAAATACAGCTAACCCATTCACCAACAGCGTGAAATCAACGGCGGACTGCCCACTGAAGTTGGTGGTTGTCGGCCGGACCGAGGGTAAGATATTTTCAACCTTCCATACTTTGTTTTGTGGCACCGTTTCAACGCTGCTGACCAACTTTACCTGAGAAAACGATAAGGTCTGAGCCCCGAGCTCAAATCCACTGAATCCAACCTGAAGCGCAAATAGGATGAAGATGATTTTTTTCATGCTTAGCGGCATTTAATGTCCAAGCTGCCGGAGCAAATGCCCCATTTTGTCGCGCTTGGTTTCAAGGTAGTTTTGATTGTGTGGATTCGGCGCAATTTCCAAAGGAATGTTTTCTACGATTTCCAGTCCGTAGCCCAAAAGGCCTGCACGTTTTTTAGGATTGTTGGTCAATAAGCGCAGTTTTTTTGCTCCCAAAGCCCTTAAAATTTGCGCTCCTACACCATAATCCCTGTCATCCATGGAAAAGCCAAGCTTCAAATTCGCTTCTACGGTATCTAACCCTTGCTCTTGAAGCTGATAGGCCTTTAATTTATTTAATATTCCAATGCCCCGACCTTCCTGATTCATGTAGAGCACGATGCCTTTCCCCTCTGCCTGAATCTGCTGCATGGCAGCATGCAGCTGAGGCCCGCAATCGCAGCGGTATGAACCGAAAATATCGCCTGTCATGCAAGAGGAATGCACCCGAATTAGTGTGGGTTCTTCCGGTTGAATGTCTCCCAATACCAAGGCCAAATGGACTTGGTCGTTGGTGATTTGACGAAAGGCTGACAGCCTGAAATCTCCGAATTCGGTGGGTAGATTAACGGTTACTGGCTCTTCAATCAAGGTTTCCCGTTCGATTCGGTAGCGCACCAGGTCTTCTATAGAAATTATTTTCAGGTCAAATTTCCGCGCAATTTCAAACAATTCCGGCAGGCGGGCCATGGTGCCATCTTCGTTCATGATTTCCACCAAAACGCCGGCGGGTTCAAACCCTGCAAGCCGAGCCAAATCAATGGTAGCCTCGGTATGCCCGGTGCGCCGCAATACGCCCCCCCGTTTTGCCCGCAGCGGAAAAATGTGTCCGGGTTTGGCTAAATCTTCCGGCTTGGTGGCGGGATCTATCAGGGCTTGAATGGTTTTAGAGCGGTCGCTGGCCGAAATGCCCGTGGTCACTCCATCGCCAGCCAAATCTACCGAAACAGTAAATGGGGTGTGGTGCAAGGAGGTGTTGTCGTTCACCATTAAGGGAAGTCCCAGTTCGTCGCAGCGGTCTTCTACCAAGGGAGCACAAATCAACCCCCGGCCATGGGTGGCCATAAAGTTGACGATTTCTGGACTAATGTTCCGTGCGGCGGTAATAAAATCACCCTCGTTTTCTCGGTCTTCATCGTCCACCACCACAATTACTTTGCCATTGCGCAAGTCTTCCAGGGCTTCGTCAATGCTATTAAATGTAAATTCGCTCATGCTGCTGATTGCCTGCCGCAAATATACCCAGAGCAATTGCATTGTCACAGCCTTTTTTGCAATTAGGTATTAAAAAAGGATAATGTGGCTTGTTTGGTTTGCCATTCTTGGTCATAGCTCCTAGCTTGTCCATTTTAGTACAACAAATGCCGCAGGATAGGAAATTCAGGTGGAAAACTCAGGAATCAAGGCCCAACGGCCAATTTTTTAACACAAAGGCCGCAAAGGAAGCCGCAATGTGCGCAAAGGAGTCCCCAAACTCCTGCACATCCTAGCTTTAACTGCATTCCCTCTGTGAACTTTGTGCCAGCATTGTGCCCTTTGTGGTAAAAAAAACGTCAAGGCATAGCTTGTCCATTTTAATGCAAAAATGCCGCTCTTTTTCAGCAGAATTGGAATAACATCCAGGGTTATTCTTGGGGCGCCCGCGGCAGGGATTGAACGCGGTTGCCCGCAAGGGTGCCGAAGCCTGGCCCGCGTGGCGCGGAGGCGACCTTGGGAGCCACCGCAAGCCCGCTGGGCCAGCCTTTCGGCAACCGCGGACAACCGGTGAAAGCCCGGCTGCCGCCCGGCCAAAAAATCAAAAGTTGGCTAAGTCCCCGTCCCAAAGCCCGGGCGGATATACGATTTCTTCTAAGGTGAGGCCCCGTGCCGGGACGCTGACCCCCGCTTCGGTGCGCTTGCCGCTGTGCACTACGGCCATGAATTGGGCTTCGCTCATGCGGCCCCAGCCAACCTCCATCAGGGTGCCCACCATGGCCCGCACCATGTTGCGTAAAAATCGGTCGGCCCGCACCGTCATCTCGCCCCGCTCAGAATCCCATTTCCAATCGATGGATTTCAGCGTGCAAATGGTGGTTTTTGCATCGTGGTTCATTTTGCAAAAGGCCGCAAAATCACGCACCTCCAACAGGTTTTTCGAAACGCGCTCCATGGCCTGAAAGTCGGGCCAACGCCGGCAGCGCCATGCCCAACTGTCTTCAAAGGGGTTTTTATGCCGCAACCAGCGGTAGGTATAGCTTCTTTGTATGGCCGAAAATCGAGCGTGTGCCTCCGGTTTCACCGGCCAGATGCGATACACGGCAATGGATTTGGGCAACATGGAGTTGAGCGCATAGATTGTTTTTTCCATGTCGGCCGGCGGAGCCGGTAAATCCATATGCCCAAACATGCTGCGGGCATGCACTCCTGTATCGGTACGACCGGCACCCGTAACCTCAATGCGGATGCCCATCAAGGTGCTCAGGCATGATTCTAAGGTCTCTTGAACCGTTTGAGCATTGGGCTGCCGAGCCCAGCCGTGGAAGTCGGTTCCGGCGTAGCCGAATTCCAAAAAATACCGCTGTGAATTAGCCAAGGCCTTCTTCGTAAAACTCAATGGCTTTTTTCCAAAAATCAGGCACAGGAATGCTGTGGTTTTCACGGTAGTCGTAACACACCATTAAGGTGCTGCCTTCGGCAGCCAACAGCTCTCCCGCCTCGGTCTTTTTCATAAACCGGTACCGCATCATGAAGCTTTTTCCCGAAATCTGCTCTACACCGGTATAAATAAACAAGTTGTCTTCTAAGAACAGGGGAGCCTTATAGCTGATTTCGGCTTTGGCCAAAATAATTCCCTGACCCGACCAGTCGAGCTTGGGCATGACTTCATTGAAGTAGCTTACACGCGCCATTTCCATGTACGACAGGTAGTTGGCATTGTTGACATGCCCCAGCATATCTGTATCGCAAAATCGAATTTGTATCTGAGCTTTATGACGGAACATCAGGCAATAGGATTGAGTGAAACGGAAAAAATGATGGTGGCATTGATGTCTTTGCCATAATAGAATTTATCTAAAACTTCATAGAGGTCTTTGCCACGAAAGTATGAGGTGTGCAGTTCTTTTTCCTCGCGCAAACTCCATTGTATGGTATAGGTTGACTTTTCCGGGCGCTTGGCTTTTACATAGGCCAGCATTTTGTGCATGGTGTCCAGCTCGCCAAAACCTTCTACTGTATGGTAAAGAAAGGACTGCTGGTGCCGGGGATTTGTGGTGATCAGCCGCAGAATATGCTTTTCGCCCTGCTGACTGAGTTCGAAGTTCAGGCAGCTGAGGGCAATGGACAGATACTGAGCAATGTCCCGCTGTAATCCTTCAATTTCTTCCTGCAATGTTGCGCTCATGGTCAAGTTCTTTGCACAAAGATACGCAGTGCAAGGCTAGCTTGGGGGATTTATTTTTTGACACCGAATTGAAAATGCTGTTTTTTTAGGGCGGCGAACGGGCTTTCTCGGGTAGTCCGCAGTTGGCGGAAGGCTGGCCCAGCGGGCTTGCGGTGGCTCCCAAGGTCGCCTCCGCGCCACGCGGGCCAGGCTCCGCCACCTTGGCGGGCTACCCCGTTCAATCCCTGCCGCGGCCAATCAAGTTCTAAAATGGCTTGAGGTTGACCTAAAACCAAACAAATACAGGTAAGAAATTTAGCCTTTTCTATTGAGTTAAAGTCCAATTCCAATGCATGGAGTCGGGCGCTTCTCCCATTTTAATGGCACTCAATTCAGCGGCCAGCTGAGCCGAACAAGATTCAGCTCCAAGGTCGGCCAACTCATAATCTTTGCCTCGCACTCCAATGCACTCAATCCCGGCCACGGTGGCCGCAGTTCCTGTTCCAAATACTTCGGTAATAGAGCCGTCGGCCAGGCCTTCTTCCAAGAAATCAACGGTAATGGGTTGCTCGTAGGTTTCCCAGCCACGGCGGCGCGATAAGGCCAGAATGGAATCGCGGGTTACGCCCGCTAAAATGGTTTTTGAATCAAGGGGCGGAGTTATTAATGCTCCATTTTTTACCAGGAATAAATTCATGGTTCCTGATTCTTCAATGTGGGTATGGGTGGCAGAATCGGTCCAGATTAATTGACGATATCCTTCTTTTTGTCCTATGAGGGCAGGATACAAGGAAGCCGCATAGTTCCCTGCTGCTTTGGCGGTGCCAGTTCCTCCAATGGAAGCCCTGGAATATTCCTGTTCTACCCGCACCCGAATCCGCCCTTCATAATAGGCGCCTACCGGCGATGCCAAAATCATAAACCGATACGAATCCGATGGTTTTATGCCCAAATAGGTTTCAGTTGCAAATAGGAATGGGCGTATGTATAAGGAATAGCCGGGTTTGCCATGGATCCATCCGGAATCAATGGTTAAGAGTGCTTTTAAGCCTTCCATAAATACAGCTTCCGGAACTTCTGCCATGCACATGCGTCGAGCCGAGGCATTGAGCCGCCGGGCATTCATTTCAGGGCGAAAAACCCGGATTTGACCGTCCATTCCCCGAAAGGCTTTTAGCCCTTCAAAGATGCTTTGCCCATAATGCAAGGCCGATAAAGATGGCTCAATCGAAATGGGTCCGTAGGGTTCAATTCTGAAGTTCTTCCATGCCCCCTCGACAAAGTCTGCACTAAACATGTGGTCTGTAAAGGTTCTTCCAAACATCAACTGGTCCCAGTTGACTGAACTAAGTTTTGAGGTTTCAGGAGAGTGGATTACAATGTCAGCTGAAGAAAGAACCATGACAGAAAAAACGTTTTAATGGGTGCCCAAATATAGGGGATAAATGTCGGCCTTGGCAATGATTTTTTCTGCTTAGGGTGTCTTTTAACCCAATTTAGGTTCTTTGACCTACCTCTGTACCGGGCGCTCATCCATTCTTCCTGCAGTTGAATTCGGTTTATTTGACGCGTAAGCGCTGCCCCAAACGGATGTAATCCACATTTTTAAGCCGATTCAGTTTTTTCAGTTTAGGTATGGTTGTTTTGTATTTTCTGGCAATGGAGGAAAGGGTTTCCCCAGAACGAACCCGATGCGTTTTTGAGCCGACAGATTGGGCTTGAGATGTACTTTCGCCACCTTTTTCGGTTGAAAGCTGCGATTTATCAATTTCTAAAATACGAGTTTTGCTTTTGGGCCCTTCGGCAGACCATTCCATAATTAAAGCGGGATCTAGGGCATAACCACCATATCGAACTTCAAAATGCAGGTGTGGGCCAGAGCTTTTGCCGGTACTTCCGCCCAAGCCCAAGGGCTCGCCGGCAGCCAAAACATCGCCTTGTTGTACATCAATTCGATCCAGGTGGCCATATAATGTCTCCAGGCCGTTAAAATGCCGTACCATAACACAATTGCCATATCCACTGTGGTTGAATTTGGCGTACCGAACAACCCCATTCATCAGGCTAACCACCGTATCGCCTACTTCCAAATGGGTATCCCAACCTTTATGCAGGTGCCCATTTCGTGGCCCGTATCCCCAAGTTAATTCTTCTCCATGCCAGGGATAAACAAGCTGCTCACCATCCTCCAATACAACAAACCTAAGAGTTTGGGGCATGGTGTCACTGCGGGTGGAATCTGGAAACAACTCCTCATCTTCCCAATGTTCAAACCAGTCGGGCCTCCATTCCTTGAGTTGCTCAAAAAGGGTTCGTCTTCCCTCAATCTGCAAATCGGGAATCAGCTTCGCCAATTGTTTTCTTAGTGCGGAAACAGATAAAGAGGACAAATCTTCGAATTCCACGGGTTCGACGGTCGTTCCGCGCCGAGGCATGTTGTCTTCAGTCCAAACCATCTCTTCGCTTGCCTGATCTTGAGCCAACAAACCTGCATGCCCGCTGAAAAGCAAAACAAGCAAGAACAGCAAAAGAAAATGACATTTTTGAGGGTGGAAGGACGGAAAGACCATTTTTTATTAGCGAAATTTGTTTCTTCAAAAATACTAGAACGTAAGAGTTGTCTTTTTTCGTACATCTAAAGTTATGAACAAAACCATAGGAATAGCCTTAACGGGCGGCAGCGGTCATTTGGGTGGGGTTTTGCTGCCCATGTTGATAAATCAGGGGTTTCGGGTGCGCGCTTTGGTGCGAAATCACCAAGCTCATTTCCCGGAACAGGTTGAGCAGGTGCTGGGAGATTTAGATTCAAAGGAATCTCTACAAGCCTTGGTTCAAGGAATGAATGTGTTGATTCATTCTGCAGCCTTGATTTCAGTCTCAGGCGACCCTCACGGACTGGTGAATAAAACCAATGTGTTGGGAACGAAACAGGTGCTGAATGCGGCGCGGGAAGCGGGGCTGTCTAGGTTCCTCTATATCGGATCTGTGCATGCCTATCAAAACCGTCCTCACCTTGAACGCCTAGACGAATCTAGGCCAATGGTGGTTCATGGGGGCGCGTACGACCGCAGCAAATCGGAAGCCCAACAGTGGGTCTTGGCACAAAATCAACCCGGATTTGAAACTCTAGCTCTGTGTCCAACCTCCATGATTGGGCCCCCAGACCTAAAGCCATCTTTGTTGGGGCAAGCCATTCACGATATAGCAGCGGGTAAAATCCCCGCTGTATTTCCCGGTGGTTTTGATTTTTGCGATGTGCGCGATGTGGCTCAGGCCGTTTTGAATGCCATTGATGCCGGACGCCCCGGAGAGGCCTACTTGTTGGGCGGCCGCTGGTTCAGCATGCGCGATATGGGCAAGCACATCGGTGCGGTTATTGGAAAACCCATATCACTCCCTGAAATTCCATTTTGGCTGGGCAAACTTCTCTTGCCATTCAGTAGAATGTATGCCAAGGTGTCGGGTCAAAAAACCGAATTCACCGCCGAAGCGCTGGATATTTTGCGCTTTGGACCCCGATTGGTCTGCAGCGACAAGGCCAAACGCGAGTTGAATTACCACTGCCGAGACCTTTCTGAATCGTTGACCGATGTTTTAAAAGGGTAAATCAAGCGCAGGCATCAAATTATTGATTAAGTTCGACTTACATCTTTTCCAATGCATTCAAACTAAGCCCTACAATTTCTATGGATTTCATGCTTCTTTTTTTGTGGATTTGGATGGGCATTGCCCTAATCACCTTTGTGTACTTGCTTAGGCAAAATGCGCCCTATGGAAGGCATCAAAAGCCAGGTTGGGGACCAACAATTTCAAATCGGGCAGGCTGGATTGTGATGGAAGGCTTTGTTTTGCTAGTTTTCTGGGCTTGGTTTGTGATTGAGGGCTGGAAGCCCAATGCTCAGGCAGCGGTGCTATGTGGCTTATTTAGTTTGCACTACATCCACCGCAGTTTTATTTTCCCTTTCCGAATCCGAACCAAAGGAAAAACCATGCCTTTGCTTATCATGGGATCGGCCATGGTATTTAACCTGATTAACGGCAGTGTTCTTGGTTGGGATTTATCCAATCCCAACAGAGCGGAAGTGCATCCATTTATTTTTGGGCTTGGATTGTTCCTTTTTGTTCTTGGGTTCATACTCAACTTGCTTTCAGATAATGCGCTGATGAATCTTCGCAAGCCCGGAGAAACGGGATATAAAATTCCTAATGGAGCCTTGTTTCGGCTTGTTTCTTGTCCCAACTTGTTGGGCGAAATCGTAGAGTGGGCGGGGTTCGCTATTATGTGCGGCAGTTTGGCCGGTCTTAGTTTTTGGATTTGGACTTTAGCCAATTTATTGCCCAGGGCGCTGGCCCACCACCGTTGGTACCATAACACCTTTCCGCAATATCCCAACAACCGAAAGGCAGTGATTCCCTTTTTATTGTAAGATGTAGCCTTAATTCATAAGGACCACTTTGAGCTGAACGGGTTCATGGTCTGAAAATGAAAAATACTGATTGATGCGCTTTACCTCAACGGCTTTGAGGTTTGGCGACAGCAAGAAGTAATCGATGCACACTTCTAAGGTTTTGTCGGGTTCATACCCTGTTGCCAATGCCCGGTTGGTGGTGGTGTCCGGAGCTACCCAAGTCCATCCCGGATCGGGGAAGTCTTTTTTCACTTGCGAGGCGGCCAAGGACCAGCGGTATCCGGGAGCCTGTTGATTCCAGTCTCCTCCAACAATAATTCGATTCCCCAAGCGCGATTCCATGCGTAAAAAGGCCGCCAAACTATCCATTTGTCGCTGCTTTACCGAGCCATCGTCGTAGGCTGATAAGTGCACGTTGATTAAGATTAGGTCAGATCCATCTTTAAAATAATCCGGATAACGCCAGGTCAAAAAGCACCGATCCAACATAAACAATCCCACCGGCCAGGTTGCATCGGCGGCTAGAGCATGTCGAGTGGATTGCCCGGGCTTTACCCTGCCCAAGGTCATTAAGCCCGCCATGCATTTTCCATACGGTTCTCGAATGGGTTCGGGTACAAACTGTGTTTTGTAATTGTAGGCAAAACCATAGGCATATCCGGGCATTGCTTTGGAAATTTCAGTTTCTTGATCTACATGGTAACTGCGCCGGGAATCTTTGTCTACCTCCTGAAGCATAAGCACATCTACATTCCGTTGCTCTGCTAAAAATCCTAAAATGCCATTCAAATAATAGTCAGAAAGATGGGCTGTTGGGCGAACATTATACCCCCCGTCAAAGAAAAAATCTTGTTCTGCTCCCAAGCCGCCATATCCAATGTTCCAGGTTAATACCGTCAGGGTGTCGGGAAAAACCGATGCAGCAGTAAGGCCTTTGATGGGAACATCCTCTCGGGCATCGGGTCGGTAATCCAGTAGGCTAAACACCAATAGAAATAAGGCAAAGGCCAGAACGGGAACTAAAACTATTCCCAACAAAATGCGCATAAACAACTTCATGCCTAAAGGTAGGATTTTTAAGAATGTATGGATCAAACAATGGGAATTGAAGGTGGGCAGTTGAATTGATGGTAAAAATCATCCCAATTCCGTTTTCAGTATTTATTTTAGTGGGAGTTGGGGTATTGTGCCACCGCGGCCCGGATTGCGGCGGCAGTGGGCAAGGCAAGGCCCTGTGCTTGCCGGCCCGCGGAGGCGACCTTGGGAGCCCACGCAGGGCCAAGCAAGCACCGGCCTTGCCGCCGACCACTACAGCCAAAAGCCGGATAAGCCGCCCAAAACATTCATAAAAACACCAAAAACTGAAGTATATTTGTTTGGATAAAAACCCATTACACTCTTGCCTAAACTCATGCGAAATCCGTTTTATTTGCTGTTTTTTGCATTCATTGCCCCTGTTTTGCTGCCAGCCCAAGGCGTAACAATTGGCTCAAACAATCCGCCCGATCCCTCTGCTGTACTTGACTTGCAGTCGAACCAATCCGGGTTGTTGCTTCCCAGACTCACAACAGCTCAGCGCAATGGTATTGCATTGCCATCCAGAGCTTTGGTAATTTATAATACCGACAACGAATGCGTTGAAGGCTATTTTCCCGGAGGTTGGAAGGCTTTGCAATGCGATTGCAACAGTGCACCCAACAGTCCAAGCTCAATTTCGGGCCCTACAGTGGCCTGTCCTGCTGATACGGGTTTGCTGTTTTCCATTGCTACGGTATCTGGTGCTACTTCCTATGCCTGGACCATTGGCTCTACCGATACCATTATTTCTGGTACCGGCAGCGATAGCTTGCGTATGAATCTAAGTTCTTTGACGGGATTGCGAACCATCAGCGTAGCGGCCCAGAATTATTGTGGAACTTCGGCACCTGCTATACTGAGCCTTAGCGTAGCCTTGCCCGATAGCAGCTTTACCGTTCAGCCGGCAACTCCCATTATTAATAATGCCGCGCAATTCAATGCCAATCAATCCAACGCTACGTACGCATGGACTTTCCCTTCGGGTAGTCCGGGCAGTTCTACGGCTCAAAACCCTTCTGTAACCTGGACTCAAACTGGCACCTATGCTGTGCAATTGACGGTTACAGATGCCAACGGATGCCAAAGTCAAAATACCGATTCCGTGACCGTAACCAATTGTTCTCCAGCCACCTATACATTTAGCAATTGCGGGCAAACCGGCCGAACAGGCCCAAGCCAGGCCCAGTGCAATGCCAGCTATGGTTCAGGTGTTGTAACTGTATCGAATGGAGTGCAATTGTGGACGGTGCCTGCCACGGGAAATTATACCATTCAGGCTGCAGGCGCCGAGGGTGGAGATAAAGGTGACTATTTGAACCAGTCTGGGAAAGGTGCTATTGTTTCTGGTAGTGTTTCGTTAACGGCAGGTACGGTTCTGGCCATAGTTGTGGGGCAACGTGGAGGCCAATCTTTATCGGCAAATAGTTCCGGCGGTGGCGGTGGTGGTGGCGGCAGTTTTGTGTACAACAGCCAAAGCAATGTTTTGTATGTGGCTGCTGGCGGTGGCGGTGGAATAGGCGCAGGAAACAGCACACGCAAACCAGGAAGAAATGCCTCAACATCTCAAAGCTCAGGAACCAACCAGCAAGACAACAACAACGGCCCCAGCAGCTATAACTATTTTGCCATAACCGGAAATGGGGGCGGAAGTTACGGACAAGTTATAGGGCAAGGCGATTATGATTCAGGCGGGGGAGCAGGTTGGAATGGAAACGGCATGAATGGGGTTCAATACCCTGGAACAGAAGGGGGACGCTCCAGAGTCAACGGATTTTTAGGCGGGAACTTCGATTCTAGTCGTTCGCCGTATGTTGCTGTGGGTGGATTTGGCGGTGGCGGCGGAGCCTCTGATGGCGGTGGCGGTGGCGGTGGATACACCGGTGGGAATGGAGGGCGTTGGAACAGCCTGGCCACGGGCGGTGGTGGCGGTTCTAGCTATGTTGTGGGCAACAACAATCCGTCTAGTATCGGAAACCAATCTGGCCATGGTCAAGTAATCATCACTCGAACATGTCCTTAATCATCATGCCGTCAGAACATTCAGTTTTTTGAATGTGGGTTTTAGAAGGCGGCAGCTGTGCTTTCATTGGTAGGCCGCACACTGGGCGGTTGTGCTGTTAGCGGGCTGTGGTGGCTCCTCGCATCGCCCCGTTGGCTCGCAGCAGCCGTAAATGGCGACGGTGCCCATATTGGATTCAATACCTGCCGCACCTAGCAAGAAAAGCATTTGGCGTCCTGAAACAGAAAGCAATTAAAGTCCTTCCAATTTAACCCGCTGATTTTTGGAGCTGCTCTACATAGGTGGCAATGCCATCTTCCAGCGATTGAAAGGCAAAGGGGTACTGAGAGTAATGAAAAAACCGTTGCATATCTGCCTGAGTATGATATTGATAGCGGTCTCGAAGGCCTTCAGGCATGTCTATAAATTCAATTTTGGGGACAAGGTTTAATGCCGAAAATAGGCCTCGGCTTAAATCTAAAAAGGAGCGGGCCTTTCCCGTACCTAAATTGTAGATTCCAGAGGCAAAGGGCTGTTGAAAGCTGTACCACAACACCCGAATTACATCGTTCACCGAAATAAAGTCTCGCTGTTGTTCACCATCCAGATAATCTGTTTTGTAGGAGCGAAACAAGTTCATTTTACCTGTTTCTTTTATTTGGTGGTACCCATGCCATACCACTGATGCCATGCGGGATTTATGGTGTTCCCCAAATCCGTACACATTAAAAAAGCGGTATCCGAACCAGGTTTTTGGTTGTTCTGCCTGTTCCATGGCCCAGCAATCAAAATCCAGCTTGCTTTGTCCATATGGATTTAATGGCCGAAGCTGCGAAAGGGATTGGGATCCATCCTGATAGCCATGTTCGCCCGCCCCATAAACGGCGGCAGATGAAGCATAAATAAAGGGGATTTTGTGGCGTGCAGCGGCTTGCCAGATTTTTTTTGAATAATCCAAGTTCAAGTGGTTCAGCACGGCCTCGTCCAGGCAAAAGGTATCGGTCCGGGCACCCAAATGAAAAATGGCCTTGACATCAGAAAGCCAGCGGTCAGGGTTTTTAATGAAGGCCTCCCGGTCTATGCATTCTTGAAATGGGATGGATCTCCAGGCCAGCTGTTCTGCTGTACGGTTGAAATCATCAACGCCAATTGCCCGGCAACCCGCTTCAATGGCATACCTGCTCAATGCTCCGCCAATAAAACCGGCGGCACCGGTAATTAGAACTTGGGGCTGTTTTGAACTGTCCATCGCCTCGATCAATCGAAGAAGGGGAGATTAGGGGGCTATGCTCAAACGCCCAATCCAGTGTTGCCCTTCATGACGTACGATTAGCGTGTAAATACCAGGGGAGCTGGGTAGGCCCTCGAGCAGCAATTCGTTTTGAATGCGTATGCTTGAAACAGGTAACTCTCTACCGCTGGCATCCGTTAAACGTATTTCGGGAGTTTTCCAGGATTCAGGAATTTGAAGGGTCGCTCGTTCTGAGGTGGGATTGGGGTACAACTTCAGCGGGGTTGCTTCAGGGAAATCCGGATTGCTTAGCACCATGCATTGAGCAATTCCGGGGGGAACCGTATCTACATCAATAATAATGTTGGCATCGGATGCGAAGGAAGGAATCAAGAAAGAGAAGTAGGCAATCAGCATTTCATCGGTAGTCGCTTCTCCGGCGGTCACCGTTTGTGGCGGATTGCTTGGATTGTTGGGGTTGTTGCTGGTATTGTCGTACACGGCCTCGGCCTTAAGTACTGAGTTGGCCGGCAAAATAAGGGGTTTCCGGAAGGAATAGGTTCCTTGCCATGAAAAATCCCAATTTGGAATATTTACCAGAGGAATGGTATCGCCCGCCGGAGGAATAGCATAGATTTTCATGGATTTTCCAATCAAATGCATGTGTGGCATAACCGACAACAGGGTGGTGTTGTAGGGTATGGTATAATCTGCGGTAAAACTGCGCACGGTATTTGCAGGTATAACCAATGGCTGATTGATAGTAGTAATGTGATTTAAAATGGGCATGTTCATTACTTCTCGCGTGGTTCCGGAAGCAAATTTTAAATTCACTCGAGTGCTGTCCAGCTTGCCTTGGGTATTGATGGGGTAATGCATTTGAAGCACCAAGCTGGAGTTGGGCTCCAACTTCATACCCATACCGGCTGGGTAAACAATGGGGTCGCCGCCGGGCACCCAGCCTCCTAAAAATTTTGAGTCTTGAGAACCAGTACCCCCAAAATTAGTGTAGCCAGGCAAGGGGTCATTGGCATCAAGTTGGGCTGGAATTCCGGTATTGTCGGAATAGACCAAACAATGGTGTACCATTTCCCGATTTCCGGGAATCACTTCCATTGCCGATAAATAGACGGCTTGGGCATTGTTTAATGGAATTACAAAACAGCGGTAATCTTCCTGATTGAGGGGATTTACATAATCTGCCATTTTGCCGGACCAGCTGAGCGTACCAATTTGGCTGCCGGTATTGATTACGGGCGGGGTGGGGGCATTGTTGGGATTTCCCTCGGGGGCTCCAGCATCAACCCAGTCTTTAATCATATCAATTTCGTTCTGGGTCAAATAACGCTCGTGCGCATGGGTGCGGTAAGATGGGTCTGCAGGCCATGGAGGCATGCGTCGCGCCTGGACGGCCGACTTCATGGCATTCCGAACCAAAAATGCCTCGGAGTAGGTTTTCAGCGAAAACGGAGTCGGGCCTCCGGTATAGTGGCAGGAGTAGCAGCGGTTGTATACGATGCAGGCTACATTTTCAGACCAAGTGGGTGTTTGACCCTGACCTGTAGAGATTAAACTCAGTAAAAAAAGGAAAGCGAATGCATTCTTCATACATGGAAATTTATCGAAAGGTACGAGAAAATGCCTAAACGATTCAATGCTTGAACATTAAATTTGATTTGTTTAACCTAGGCTCTTTGGAATTTAGATGCCAAATTCAACTTGGAATTGAGCAATCCAATGGTTTCCGGGCAGGCTTAAATCCCAACGGTTGCCCGATTGCTGATACCCCATAAACACCTGAGATTTTATGCGGTGGCCATGAATGTACCAATTTAGCCCCATACCGGTTTGGCTGCGTTGCGGATACTGCATTGCCACAGATGCTAAAGGCATAAACTGAGCCCAGCGCGCCACCAGTTCTATTTTCCGGCCCAACATTCGGCCTGCCTGCACCATAATTCCTTGGCCTAGGATGGGAAGTATCGCTGAATTGGTTGGCAAGGAACCCGTTTTATAAATCCCCTCAGTCATGAGGGACCAGCCTTTGTATTTGAACGCCAAATCAATTAAAATGGCTTGGAAATCAGATGGGCTGTTCATGTCCAATCCATGTGTGCCCGCTTGCCGAATGGCCCATTGATTGAAGTGGCCTCCGGCCGATATGGATAGTTTGGGTTGGTCTTCCCATTCAAGGCCGCCTTCAGAATAATCTCCGCTGTTTTTAAACAGCCCAAAAGGAAGCCACTCTGCCCTAAGCGTATAGGCTAAGCCTGCATCTCTAGGGAGCGCATTTCTGCCTTCGCCAGAGCTTATAGCTCCTTTCAGGCGAAACACCTGTTTGCCCGCGGGTAAAGTGGCATAAAAAAAGGCCCCAACATCTCGGTCTAAGGTCAACAGATTGTTTACCGGCGACCGATCTGGCAATTGTAAATTGCCGGAAGAAACAACGCGCTGCCGATTGCCGGGTAGTTTACTTTGTCCAAAACCGATGTAAAATTTCGGAGAAAAATGGTAGTAAATCATGGCATCGCGAATGGGCTCGGCGACCGTTCCTCCGGCCAAACCTAGATCATTTCGGCTGAAAGAAAGCTGTATGTAATAGGCCAATTTAGGACTGAAGAGATATCCGTCAAATCGGAACCGTAGCCGCCGAACCAGAAAGCCTAGGGTGGCAGGCTGAAGATTTAATCCATCCTCGCTTTCATAAAAAAAACGGTTTTGCATCCGAAACCGCATATTGACCAAAAACAGGGAATCTTTCTGAAAACGTACTCCTTTTGAGCTTGTTCCTAGGGGAGCTTCATCGCTTTCTGTTTCTCGTTGAGCTGATAATTGGCCTAAAAAGACCAGGCAAAACAGGGCGCAAATCAGTGGCTTCATGTGTAAATGTACAATTGTAGGAGCGAAAGAAAAACAAGGGGGATACGTGCCCTAGAAAGAAAACGAGAACATTGAGTGCTATTTAAGGCCCAAGTGCTTAATTTTTGCCACAACGCCCGCAGAGGTAGGCATGGAGTTCACTGCGTTTTGGGCTGGAACCCCTGCGCAATGGCTTTTACGACAGCTCCTTTGCGGCCTTTGCGCCGACATGGCATTCATTGCAGTAAAAATCAGGTTCAGGCTAGGAGGCCGGTTTTTACCCTGTGTGCGCGGAGGTAGTCTGAATTTATTTGTGCCGTTTCAAGGCGCACTCCAACCATTCCTGAAACAAAGCCCCATCCGGCTCATATCCATAGGTCTCGCTTAACAACTTGCCATTCCCATCCATCACCACATACAAAGGCTGACTTTGCTGCTTGAAGTGATAGATTTCAAAATCGCTCCATACTTTTCCGATGGTGGTCATTGGTTTTCCGCTGACCGGCGAAATTTTTTGAAGGTGCTCGGGAATGCTACGTTTGTCGTCGCAGTATAAACTGACAACCACAAATTTGTCGCGCAGCAGTTCCATGTTTTTTCCTTGGGTCCACACATTCTCCTCCATCAGTCGACAATTGGTACAACCATACCCGGTAAAGTCAATAAAAATGGGTTTATTCCGTTCGCGGGCCGCTTCCATGGCCGGAGCCAAATCATTAAAACAATCTAGTCCCATAGGACAATGTCCGCCACCCGCATTGGTATGAGCCGATTCGGTATAGGAGGGAGGAGGAGCCAATCCGGCAAGCAATTTTAACGGCGCTCCAGTTAAACCGGGAATCAAGTACAACGTAAAACTCAATGAAATCACAGCGAGGAAAATACGGGGTACCGACAATTTGGTTTCACCAGAATTGTCGTGGGCCGTTTTAAATATGCCCAACAAATACAAGGTCAACAGGGAGAAAATGGCAATCCACATGGCGAGGAATCGTTCCCGGAATAAAAAGTCCCAGTGGTAAGCCATGTCGACAGTCGATAAAAACTTCAGAGCCAAGGCCAATTCCAACAGCCCTAGAGACACTTTTACCGATGTCATCCAGCCTCCCGCTTTGGGCAGGGTGTTCAACCAGCCGGGGAAGGCCGCAAACAGGGCAAATGGCAGGGCAAGAGCTACCGAAAAGCCAAACATACCCATCAAGGGAGCCACATTGTTTCCAGTATTGGCAGCCTCAACCAGCAAGGTGCCAATCAAAGGGCCTGTACAGCTAAAGGAAACCAAAGACAAGGTAAAGGCCATGAAAAAGATGCCCACCAAGCCACCTTTGTTCGCTTTTTTATCAACCGCGTTCAATAATTTATTGGGCAGCATGATTTCAAAGGCCCCAAGAAAGGAAATGGCAAACACCACGAAAATGAAAAAGAAAAGCAGATTCCAAAAGGCACTAGTAGCCATGGCATTTAAGGCATCGGAACCGAAAATTTTGGTAATCGCAAAGCCCAAACCGGTGTAAATGACAATGATGGATAGGGCATAGGTGGCAGCATTGGCAATTCCTTTGGCCCGAGAAGAACTTTGTTTGGTGAAAAAGGCCACTGTCATGGGAACCATTGGGAATACGCAAGGCGTTAATAAGGCCAGCAATCCGCCTAAAAATCCGGCAAGAAATATACCCCAGGGAGTTTTACTTTGATTGTCAGCTCCGGTGCAGCCCCCATCCTCCCGTACACGGGCGCGAACCTGGTTCGTTAGCCGCTCAGGGTCATTGCCAGAGCCCCAAATGGCCTCAGCGCTTCCGCCCTCCGGACATCCGTCGGCGCGGTCTGAAGCCACCCCAGGGCACTGATCTTTTCCATCATGAACTCCATCTCCATCGCTATCCGGACAGCCCATGGATTCTTTAGGGCCGGGCTTATCTTGACACAGGTCCAGGCTGTCCACAATCCCATCGCCATCAAAATCGTTTTCTTCTCCTTCGTTGGCTTGTGGTGCTGTGGTTGCATCGGAGGTTCCTGGGTTTGATCCGCAGACCTCAGCCGAAGGAGAAAAAGAAATGGAATAGGATTTATCGAAAGGAAGGCACATGCCGGCATCTTCCGTACAGATTTGTCCCAACACATTCACCTGGATTTTTGAATTGGGTGGCAAATTGCATAAGTCAAGGTCTTTTTTGAAGGTGACATTGTGCTCCTCAAAATAAGCGGTGGGGCCTAAGTATTCATCGTTAACTTTTTTGGGCTTAGGTTCGCTAAAGACAATATCTTTGGGAGCTTGCTGGCCTAAAATAACTTGAAAAACAGTTTTGTTTGGCGGATTGGTTTGAGAATATAAATGCCACCCCTGCGCCACTTTGGCTTTCATAACTAAGCTGTAGTTTCCTTTTCCATTGGGCTGTACAGATAAGGCCCAATGTATGTTTTCCTGCTGGGCTTGTGCCGGTATAAAAACCAGGCTTAACCAACCGATGATGGCAAAAATGAATCGCATAATGTCAATGGTTTGAATTGCAAAATTAAGCAGCCACTTTGGATATTTTTACCCTTGGTAACTGCAGTCACCTTAAACGGCAGCATTTCAACTTTAGTATGCGTTGTGATTTCCAATCGCCAATGGGCTGAAATTGCCTTCTAAGGCCTGGAATTACAGAATGGCTTTCCGCAAATAGGAATCCATCATCAACCAGCCTTCGGCAGTAAAGGCCAGGTCTTTATCGGTTTGGAACCAGGATGCGGGGAATTCCGACTTTAAATCTTGCCAGATGTTCCATTGTGGTTTTCCAACCCGCCGAATGGCTTCTTTTGCTTCTGCACCTTCCACGGTGCGCATGCGGGTCATAAGCCATTCGTTCACTTTTTGATTGGCGCTTAATTCTTCAAAGTCTTGAATGGAGGTATTCTGTTGCATGGCTTGTACATAGGCACCATTGGAAGAGCGGTTAAACCAGCGCTTGTCGGCCTGCAAGCTATGTGCAGAAGGACCAAGTCCTAAGTAATCTTCTCCGCTCCAATAGGCTGAATTGTGTCGGGAACGCTGCCCCGCGCGAGCATAATTGGATACCTCATAATGTTCAAATCCGGCTTCGCTCAATGCCGCATGCAGGCTCAAAAATTGCTCGGCCGATTCTTCCTCTTCGGGCAGCTGTTCTTTGCCTTTGCGCACAGCCAATTCCAATTGAGTGCCGGTTTCTACCGTGAGTCCGTAGGCTGAAATGTGGTGTACATTGCGTTGGGCCAGTTCGCGGGCGGCACTCAATACATCTTCGCGGCTTTGACCGGGCAACCCAAACATTAAATCCACCGAAACGCGTTGAAAGCCGGCAGCTTCAATTTTATCAAGGGCCTGAAGGGCTTGCTTGGCATCGTGGGCTCGGTTGAGTCGAGCCAACACCTGAGTGTTTAGCGATTGAATTCCGAGGCTTATTCGATTGATTCCCAAATCCTTCCAAGCTTGAGCTCCAAATTCCAACAAATCATCCGGGTTGGTTTCCAGCGTAATTTCTGCTTCTGCAGCAATAGAAAAGTTGCTCCTAAGCGTGTTCAGCAGGGGTTCCAGTTGCTGGGGGCCCAACAATCCAGGCGTCCCACCTCCAAAATAGATGGAATCAAAGGTTTGCTGAGTCCAGAACGGGGCTTGATTTTGAGCCTCTATCGACAGCGCCTGAAGTAGGGGTTTAATCCCCTTTAAATTGACCGTAAAATGAAAATCACAGTAGTGGCATGCCTTTCTGCAAAAGGGAATATGAACATAAAGACCCATTGAGTGCTTACTGCTGAGGAGTGAGTACAAGGCGGTTGATATCGAATCCTTTGGCCTTTAGGTTGCGGCAAATTTCTTGAAATTGAGCAGCCTCCATTTTAGGCTCACGGCATAAAATCCAAAGGTATTCTCGGTTTGGATGGCCAACGGCAGCATACCGGTACTCGGGATCCAGCTCTAAAATCCAATATTTTCCACGGAAGGGCCAAAAAAACTGGACCTTTAATTTGGCATTTCCGGAATTGGGTTCAACCCAGGCTTTACCTTTAATGTAGGACAATTCACCGTTAAGGCTGTCGCGTCGGCATCGGTTTTCAACCACCACATGGCCTTCCGGGCTTAAAGTATAGGTTGCCGTTGTCGCTTGGCATCCGGCCTGAAATCGAGTTGGGAAGGAGGCAATTTCATACCATTTTCCCGCATACTTCTGCAAATCAACATGTTGCACCGTTTCGAGCGGGGGCTGAGCTGCGCAACCAAACAGGCCCATCAGGCCGGCACCTAAAATCCCTTGCATCATTTTTAGAATCATAGGTTAAAGGTACATTTTTTAAGGGGTTTTGGGGCGGGAATTCCGGCTGTCGCGGGCAGTCCGCGGTCCTCAGCCATGGCTACAGCGGGTTTACGGTGGCTCCCAAGGTCGCCTCCGCACCTCGCGTAGCCAGGGCTTCGGTCCTTGCGGGCTGACCCTGCTCCATCCGGCCCGCAAGCGTCGTATAAACAAAATGTTTTAATGAAAGTGTTAAAGGCTTGACAATTAAAAAATTAATCATTAACTTTTGAGGAAATTAGTGGCATATGAGTACTCCATCAACCCCTAAAAGTTTGGCACTTGTTTTTGATTTGACCGAAAGCGGCAGGCAGAATGTACGCCGTGCGGCTCAATTGGCCTTAGATTGGAACTGGCCTTTGGAAATCTGGATTCCTGAGCATCCCGGATTTTTAAAAGAACATGCTTTTTCTACATTCACCGATAAAGCAGCGTTTCAAGAGGCTGTGGTTGCCAAATTAAAGGACATTGTTAAGAAGGTACATGATGAATTTCCGGCGCAGATTCATTACGATTGGTTGCCCGCTAAGTCTCAGGATTGGAAAGGGTTTTTTCAGAAAAAGGGAAGGCCGTTGTTGATTCGTGTTCACTCCGGCGATGGGCGTATGTCAAAATACCTTGGGTCTGTGCCCATTTATGAATTTAGCCATCGGTTTAAAATTCCGGTTATGGCCTTGAATTCAGATGTACTGTTTGAACCCATTTTAAGGATGGGGTTGTTGATTGATAGTCAAAACAGGCATACCCGGACAAAAATTCCAACGGCTCAAGCCTTGGCTCAATTGTGGAAACCACACATTCATATTGTAGGCTTGGATTTTAATTACAACCCCACAGAGCGAGGACACCTAAAGGCATTGGTTCGGCAAGCTCAAGGACTTATGGAAGGCCAAGGACTTGAGGCCAGTTCCGAAATTCTTCCCTGCCGATCAGCAAAAAAGGAATTGCCCCCTTTCCTTCGGCAATCCAAGATTGACACCTTAGTGATGGTGGCCGAAGAGGATGGAATGTTGCCGGCCTTGCTGGGCTATTCGCACGCGCACTATTTATTGAAATTGTTTAAGGGGAACATCGTTTTTGTCCCCTCTCTTTTGTCAACCCAACGTGCTAGCGTTAGTATTTAAATTTTGGTTAAAAAGTTTCTGATTTATTGGTTCAAAAACGCCCCTGCTCCCTATTCCGTTTTGTATCTTTGAGGAAATCAAATTTCGGGGTCATTGCAGTTCCGGTTTTTTCTGTGCTGTGTTAAGCGAACAAAGCAGGAATTGAATCGAAAGCATTCGAGATTGGAAATAAAAAATGTCCTGAAAGCCAAAGGATTAGGTAGTGGAATACTTAAATGAACTCAATCCCCCACAGCGGGAGGCCGTAACAACGGTTGAAGGTCCGATTATGATTATTGCCGGAGCAGGTTCTGGCAAAACACGGGTATTGACGGACCGAATTGCTTTTTTAGTAGAACAAGGCATAGACCCTTTTCAAATCCTGGCCTTGACCTTTACCAATAAGGCCGCTCGGGAAATGAAGGAACGCATTTCAAAGGTTATCGGAGAAACCGATGCCCGAAGCTTGTGGATGGGGACGTTCCACTCCGTCTTTGCCCGAATTCTTCGTGCGGAATCCGATAAATTAGGCTACCCAAGTAATTTTAGCATTTACGATACCGACGATGCCAAAAGCCTACTAAAAACCATCATCAATGAACTAGGTTTGGACGATAAAACCTATAAGGCCTCTACGGTTTACAATCGAATCTCTTCCGCTAAAAATGCCTTAATTACCGCTGCCGCCTATCAAAAAAATGAGGTTTTAAAAGCCGAAGATGAAGAAGCGCGCCGGCCAAGAATGGCAGAAATTTACGCCCTGTACACGGGGCGTTGTTTCAAGGCCTCGGCCATGGATTTTGATGATTTGCTTCTTAAAACCTATGAATTGTTTTTGAGGTTTCCGGAAGTGCTGTACAAGTACCAAAATCGCTTTCAATTTTTACTGGTTGATGAGTTTCAAGACACCAATTTTGCACAATATTCAATCGTAAAACAATTGGCCGCGCTCTACCAAAACATTTGTGTAGTGGGCGATGATGCTCAATCCATTTATGCCTTCCGCGGGGCCAACATTCAGAACATTTTAGATTTTGAACAGGATTACCCCGATCTAAGAACATTTAAACTGGAACAAAACTACCGCAGTACCCAATGTATTGTGGAAGCCGCCAATCACATTATTGCCAACAACCGGGGGCAAATTCCAAAAACGGTTTGGACCCAGAACGAAAAGGGCAATAAAATCAAGTTGTATCGGGCCATGACCGATAATGAAGAGGGGCAATTCGTGGCCAGCAGCATTCATGAAACCCACCTTAGAGAGCATACTCCCCACGACCAGTTTGCTGTTTTGTATAGAACCAATGCCCAAAGCCGCGCGCTGGAAGAAGCCTTACGCAAACTGAATGTTCCATATCGCATCTATGGTGGCTTGTCGTTCTATCACCGAAAAGAGATTAAAGACCTGTTGGCCTACATTCGTGTAGTCATCAATCCTGCCGATGAAGAAGCGCTAAAACGCATCATTAATTATCCCGCCCGTGGCATAGGGAAAACGACCTTGGACAAATTGTTTGTGGCCGCTTCAGACAACGATATTTCTTTGTGGGAAGTGCTTGAAAATATTGAATCTCTAGGCTTGGGTTTGGGGGTTGGAATCAGGGCAAAAATCGAGGATTTTAGGTTTATGATGCTGCGATTTCAAGGTGCCTTAATGAACGCAAATGCCTATGACCTTGCCACTGAAATTGCTCAAAACAGCGGATTGCTACAAGACTTATATACCGATAAATCGCCGGAAGGGGTTAGTAGGTACGAAAACATTTTGGAATTGTTGAATGGAATCAAGGAATTTGCCGATCGAGAAGAGAATTTGCCCGATGGCAGGCCAATATTGCCTGCCTTTATGGAGGATGTAGCTTTGCTGACCGATGCAGATGAAACCGATGACGACAACACCCCAAAGGTGTCTTTGATGACCATTCATGCGGCCAAAGGCCTCGAATTTCAAGAAGTATTTGTGGTTGGATTGGAGGATTCCCTCTTTCCAAATCAGCAAAACATGCATTCTCGCGCAGAAATGGAAGAAGAACGTCGATTGTTTTACGTCGCCATTACACGGGCCATGAAGCAATTGAGCATCAGTTATTCCACCACAAGATACCGGTATGGAAGCCTAGTACACAGCGAGGCATCTCCCTTTATTTCTGAATTAAATCAAGAATATCTTGAACCCGTAGCTTCCCGCAGACCAGGAGCCGGAGGAGCGCCCGATCCCTTTCGCAGAAACATCAGTTCCACCTTTTCCATACCCGCTCATTCGCGCTTACGCAAGGTGTCCGATGTGTCCAAAACACCTTCAACTGCCAATCTTGCAGCTGATTACAAAGTGGGAATGCTGGTGAAGCACAATCGCTTTGGTCAAGGGAAAATAATAGGAATCGATGGACCCGCCGGTCAAAAAACAGCTACAGTATTGTTCAATGAATCTGGCGAAAAGAGGCTGTTATTGAAATTTGCCAAATTGGAAATTGTGCAATAAGAACAAAAGAGTTAGACTAATTCAACTCATTTTTCAAATGAAGTGAGCGCGAACAGGAGTTAAACCCTGCTGCCGTTGTTCTTCTTGACCAACAGAAGGGCTTATTTCAACCCCGCTGATCTGCCTTGAAGTGAAATACCGCAAGCCAAACAGAGGTTTGTATCCTTCAAATCAAATTATTGTTCATCAAAAAAAAATGGCCTTTCCCCTTGAAACTTTGAAAATCCTCGCGTAAATTTGAAGTTCATCGATGAAACGTTAAAAAACTTCGTCACGTATTTGGGGTGGCGAAGAACAGTTAGGGCACTTTTTGGAGTGAACTACGGGAATTTGG
>JAQCBQ010000172.1 GCA_027621385.1 Bacteroidota bacterium
TAGATTCGGCTTATTTGGACGGACGATGCTTGGTGGTGGATGTGCGCCGGGCCGGAGGCTGCGGGAATGTCGCTGTTGAGTTGATTTGGAATGGGTCTATGATGAAATCCATGCCGCCCCAAATTCCATTAAGAATTCTTGGTCGGGGAGAAGACCCTTGCCGCAGTGAAGTAAAGCAGCAACTGCGTTTTGAAATTTCCACCCTAAATAATGGGCAGCCCTTTATCATTCAAATGCAAGGTTGGAAACATCCCTTGCATTTTGGACAGCCTTAAGCGAGTTTATTTCTAGCAAGTCAGGTTTGAATTGGCTACCTTTGAAGCTAAGGGAAGTATGGATTATTAAAAATTATGTCGATGATAACAGGGACGGAAGATCCTGCCAGAATAGCGGAATATTTTTTAAATCAAACAGGGCGGCATGTTTTCTTAACCGGAAAGGCAGGAACAGGCAAGACTACTTTTTTGCACCGGATAAAAGCCAATCCGCCCAAACCCTTATTGATTACTGCCCCCACGGGAATTGCTGCTCTTAATGCCGGAGGAGTAACCCTGCACTCCCAGTTTCAATTGCCCCTCAGTGCATTTATTCCAGCTCAACGCGATATGGTGGTTTATGGGGCGCATGCATTTGAAACTCAATCTACCTTAACCCGTAGAATTCGGCTGGCTGCTGTTAAACGAAAAGCCATTCGAAGTGCCGATTTATTGGTGATTGATGAGGTAAGTATGCTTCGTGCTGACACCCTTGATGCCATCGATTCGGTGCTGAGGTGGGTGCGTAAAAGCAGACAGCCTTTCGGGGGTCTGCAGGTGCTTTTTATTGGAGATTTGATGCAGTTGCCTCCCGTCATTAAAGATGAAGAGTGGGAAGTACTCCGAGGTTATTATCCGGACGGGCTCTATTTTTTTCAGGCGCATGCCTTACAAGAACAGCCCCCGGTTCATATTGAATTGAATAAAATATACCGGCAAACAGATCCGGAGTTCGTGTCGCTGTTAAATCGACTTCGGTACAATCAACCGACCACCGAAGATATTGCTCGATTGAATCAGAAATATACCTCTGAGTTCAGCCCGGATTACTCCGAATCGTACATTACCCTAACCACCCACAACTGGATGGCGGCCCGCATGAATGAGCAGGAATTGCGGGCGATTCCGGAAGAACCATATCGGTACCCGGCCTACATCAAGGGCGAATTTCCGGAAAGCATGTATCCCTGTGAGGAAAATCTGATTTTGAAAGAAGGAGCTCAGGTCATGTTTATAAAAAACGATTTGAGTGGAGAGGGAAGGTACTACAATGGAAAGCTGGCTCGGGTGTATTCTTTATCTGAAGACAAGGTGTTTGTAAAAACGGAAGATGGGCAGCGGTTGCAAGTAGAGCCCTATTTGTGGGAGAACATTCGCTATAGCGTTGAATCGGCTTCCGGTTCCATCAAGGAAGAGGTCATTGGTAGCTTTTCTCAATTTCCCTTGCGTTTGGCTTGGGCCATCACCATCCACAAAAGCCAGGGATTGACCTTCGAAAAAGCCATTTTGGACGTTCAGAATATTTTTGCTTCCGGACAGAGCTATGTGGCTTTGTCGCGCTTAACCGGATTGGATGGATTGGTATTGCTTTCTCCCTTTCCGAACAAGGGCATTGCCGTCCCCAAAATATTAACCGAGTTTGAGTCGAATCGACCGGATGCTCAGCAGTTGGTCAGCATGTTTACGGAGGCTTCTACGGCCTATGCATTGCATTTAGCCATGGGTTCCTATTCACTGTTGGGCTGCATTCGTGAAATACGGGATTTTCGAGAAGCCTGCGAAGAGGCTGCTTTGTCTGAATCCTATGCTTTAGGAAGCCGATTGTTGGAGAAACTGTATCCGCTTCAGGAGGTGGCCGAACGCTTTCAGCAGCAGCTTCGAACCCTTTCCTTGCAGGGAATAAGTCCTGCCTTGTTGGATCGGCTTTCTGCGGCTGAAGGGTATTTTTTACCCCCCTTGATTGAGGCCAACACGGAAATTTTCAAAGCCATTCAACATCCAAAAAAGGGATTTAAAAAAGTATTGAATGAGGCTGAATCACTGGATCAGGTGCTGTTTGCTCAAATTCGAAACATGCAGCGCTGCCGCTACATTGTTGAAAGCACATTGAACGGTACTGGACCAGATCCTCAAAGGTTGCATGCCATTGTGCAGCCGGAATGGAGGAAAGCCCTGGCTGCAGAGATGGCGGCAGGGAATAAGGCTGGGGGGAAAAAATCGCCTCAAGGTAAGGCCGAAAAGGGCAACACGGTGGTAGAAAGCTTGAAGTTGTACCAAGCGGGCAAAAGCATCGCTGAAATTGCAGCCGAGCGCGGTTTTGTAGAATCTACCATTTGGAACCATTTGGCAAAGGCGGTGGCTTCCGGGCAAATGAACGAAGGCGATTTATTTATTACTCCCGAACAGCGCAGTTGGTTGAGCATTGCTTACCAAAACAAGAACTTGAACTTAACTGAGCTAAAGCATGCATTGGGCGGTGAGCCAGAATTTCATGTTGTTCGAGCCCTTCAGACCATTGTTTTGGCTGCCACCTCGGTAGCCGAATAGCGGGTTATTTGCGAACCCACTTCAGCTGCATGGGTTGTCCGTTCTTTTGTCCTACAATGGCATACATGCCCGATGGAAGATCGGAGGCCTTAAAGAGGGTTGGCAATTCGGAGGCAATGTTCAGTTTTGCCACTTCCTGTCCTAAAGCATTTACTACATATGCCATAGATCCCGGATCAAAACCACTGATTTCCAACTGATCGGATGCGGGGTTTGGCCACACATTCACATCGGTTTGGATTAGTCCCAGGCAAGAGCCCAAATGAATGGGATCAAAGGATTCGGATTTTCCGTCAAAGTCGGTTTGTTTCAATTGGAAATAGAGGCCTTTAGACGGGGAAAACGCGCTGTAGTTGTAGGTGTAGGACTTAGGAGTTGAGCTAAATCCGGCTCCAGTGATTTGAGCGACGTTGGTCCATGTTTCCAGGTTGCTGGACTGCTGAAGATTAAAATGGCTGTTGTTGGTTTCTGTGGCGGTAGTCCATTCAAATCTAGGGTATCCGCTTTGGCAATTGGCCGAGAAATCTAGGAGTTCGATGGGTAGGGGCTGGTTTTCATCTCCAATGCCAAAGGGTGAAAACGTACCCATATAGCCTGTGGCGGTAACCGTGCGTAAACCGTTGTTCACGGTAGCGGTTCCACAGGCCATTTCTTCAATCCAAACGCTTCCGTTGTGGTGGAACAAGGCCATGTCGGCGGCGGCGATGATTTGGCTTTCTTCTCCATTGCTGCTTCCGTCAGAAAGCCAGGTGAAGGTGAGGTCGACCCCCGTTCCACTATTTGAATATTCTCTAGAAATATCCCAGGTTTTTTTAACCCGTTTTAAATCAGAGAGGGTGCCACTGCTGCCATTGGCGTACATTTCATCGCGCACCAGTACCTTAAAATTGTCAGCTTCAACGCCATTGTTGGTAATGGTAAGTGGGTTGTAGCGTTTGTTGCCCACATGAAAGGTCGTGGTTCCGCCTTTTTCTACCCGCATAATCAGTTTGCCGGTACCGGTGGTTTTAATGATGTTGGTGTCGCGGTCGGCCACGGCTTTTAAGGTTAAATCGTGGTTGCCCAAAAGAACGTGTTTGCTGTTGCTGGTACCGGCATTGTTGAAATCAAGTGTTCCCCAACTGTAGCTGCTTTCCAGTTCCATATCCTCGATCACATCATCGGCAAATTTTACATCCGATCCGGTTCTGGGCACTTTCCCAAAGGGACTACCTCCGCTAATGTTATTCACCCAATTGTCTCCTTTGTTGTGGCCTTTGTCGTCCAGTGGGGTTCCAGTACTCCGCCCCTTCCAATAGCAGGGAGTAAGTAGGGCGATGGTGGTTTCACCAAAGGCGGTTGGATCATCAGGGTTGGTAACGCGGAGAGGGATTCCTGTGCCATTTCCTCCTAGAGCCACGGTTACCGTATCGTTGTTGGGCAAACCATTGAAACCAAGGTGGCCGGAAACGAAGGATTGGCCTGCGCCGGTAAACAACAGGATAGGTTTGGTGGAGCTTAGGTTTACAGGGCTGGTGTATCCACTTAACACTTTGGCTCCTGTTACTGTAGCCGAAGACAGCGCTGTTGTGGGTGTCTTTGAAACCACGAAGGTGTTATTACCCACATTAATGCTCACCACTTTGGTCCCCGGCAAAAAGCTGCCGGTTCCTGTGCTTACTTTTACTACCATACCGGTGTCTAAGTCGGTTACATCAGATACAGTAATGGTATTTCCGCTGCTAGAAGCGGATGCGGCGGAAGTGTATTCTGGCAAATTCAGGGCCCGAATTTCCACTTGAAAATCGATGCCCGAAGTTAGATTGATGTTGGGTTCGTGGAGGAGGGCACCAGCCGATCGAATTTCTATAGAATAGCTGTCAACTCCACCCACTGTTTTTGTATTGGATATGGGGCTTTCAATGCCATTTGTTAATACAGTAGCATGCAGAACAGCACCTTTGTATAGTTCTTTTTTGGGCTTTAATCCGATTGAAATCCAATCTCCACTTCCGTTGGCGGTAACGGTATCGATTGGGGAATCATCAATGTAAACAATCACCACTTCGGAAGCAGCAGAGGTTCCGGTAATGGTATCTCCGCCGGCCAAATACGAGTTGGTAATGGTGGGCGCTGCTGGAGCAGATGCTTGGACTGTAACTGAGTTGGATACTGCGCTTAATGTCTTTCCCGGCGCCGTTGCATAAGCGGTGATGATATCGTTTGTAGCCAATGTGATTCCGGTTAAGGTCCAGGTTCCAAAGGCCGACAGGGTGGTGGTGCCAAGGATGGCCCCATTTTTATACACTTTAATTTCAGTTCCACCGATTTCAGAGCAGGTTCCCGATACGCTAGTGCCTCCATTTAAGTATGTTCCGGTGATTAGTGGCGGTGTTGTTTGGACTGTGCTTTTGGTTACAGTAACCGCATTTGACACCGCTGAAAGTGCCCAGCCGGAAACGGTAGATTGAGCTCTTGAGGTAAGAACATCCCCATCTGCCAGGCCAGGGTAGGAGGGGGTGTAGGTTACATTTCCATTTCCGCCAGCGGCAACCCCACTAACAACCCCTATGGCTGTAGGGTTCCCATTTTTATATAAATATAAATCAGCCGTTGCTGTATGGTTGTTTCTAATGTTGACCGTTCTTGAAATGGTTGCAGATTCAAGAACAGTAGTTGTCATTATGGTCGGTTTTTTAGTCGAATCCGTGTTATTGTCTTTCAATGAAACTTGCGAATACGCCGATTCACAACCCGCTTTTGTTGCTGTTGCGA
>JAQCBQ010000173.1 GCA_027621385.1 Bacteroidota bacterium
CATCAAATTCAACAATCCATTGCTTACGCTCACTTTGGCAGGGAAGGTGATGTTTCTGGTTTGACCTTTAATGGTAAGGTCTCCAGAAATGCTGTGCGTATTACCCATGGTATCAGCAGCAGCAGTTACGCTTGAAATAACAAAGGTGCTGGTGGGAAAGGTGTCTACATTGAAGAAATCAGGAGCCATCAAATGACCAACCAATTTAGCATTGTATTCCTGATCGGTTAAATCTGTATTTGTAATCGATTTCATATCGATGCTGAATGAACCGGCGACGATGGCATCGCTCAATACTTCAATAGAACCTTCTGTCACGGAAATAAAACCGGAGTGAGCACCTCCAACCAGCTTTGAACCAGTCCAACCCAGTTTGGTGGCCGCTGCATCTACGTTATACACCACCGCAGAGGAATCTCCCTCAGCAGCGCCAACGGCATCAGCAGAGTTTGCGCCCGATCCGCAAGCAAAAAGACCAGTAGCCAATAATGCTACCATGGATAAAAAATGAATTTTGTTCATGTGTTTTAATTTTGAGGCAAAGGTAAAATTAATTGTAGGTAAAACTAATTTGTGGACTAGCCCTCACCCTACTTTTAATTGAAAAAAAGTTAAATTCCACTCCTGAATAGGCAGATAATCCCCAAACCCCTTCTAAAATGTTGAATTACTTCAACCAAGGCAATGTGATACCAAGGCCAAGCTGCAAGGTAAGTTGATTGAAGGATTGACTCGATGGTTCAGAACTTAGGGCTTGGGTTAGGGGTAGATTCACTGTACCTCCCGATGCCACCCATTCATGGGTGCTACCTAAAGCCATATCCGCTCCCGAAAATTGCGCAAGGGCAAACAACTGAATCCAACGGTTCAAAAAATACCGGGCTTCCATAGAAACCATAACCACAGGTACAGGTCGACTTTGACGCTGAAAAGCCAATTCCACCGGACTCCCTAACCAATTCCCCCGAATTTGATTGATGGGAGTCGAACTGAACAAGGCTCCCACAGTCAGATTGAAATTACCCATCCAACGGTGCTTCTGTATGAAATAGGAAGGACCCGCAACGATACCATGGTGCTGCCAATCGCTCTGCTGAACCAACCCCAATTCTGTAAATCCTTGTGCCTCTAAGTTGTCAGATAACTCTTGCCGCTGCCCCCCATTGTCATACGGGTTTAAACTGCGTTGAGCTTGAATGCAAATGCCCCAACCGTTGTAAATCCGAATATACGATGAAAGCCCTAAGGATATTCCCGCAAGGGCAAATCCCGCCCCCCCGCTTTGATTGGAATTACCAGCATAGGCTCCGACAGGCAGATTTAAACCAGCAAAAAAGGCAAAATAATGAGGCGCCAAATAATCAAAATCTGTCCCTAAAAAAAATGGATTCCCCTGCGAATACATGGGATTGATTTGTTCAATAATTTGCCCTGAATACCGAATGCTGTGAATCGATGAAATCGGTAAAGGTTGGGCCCTAGCCCCTAGTTTTTGAGCAAAATCAATGGAGAAACGCCGCCGAGCAATCACCTTACCCATTTCAATGTTTCCGTTTCTAAACCGAACGGTATCCAGGACCAGACCATCTCTGAGGGATGCCGCGCCTGTTATTCCTTCGGTTGTTTTCATAGGTGTGGGAAGGATGAAATGCTGTTCAAGTCCATTGGAATAGTTGGCCTTAACAACAGCAACAATGGGCAAGGCACTAATGGAATCGGCCGGAACATTGGGGTGGCGGAAGGTAATGGCTTCCTTGGTGATACCTAAAATTTGAACCTGCAGTACTTCACCCGTTCGCAGATGAATGAAATCCTGAGCTCTACCAAAAGTTGCACAGGCTACAAGGGCCAAAATCCAAAAGAACTGAAACTTATGAAATGGTTTTTTGCGAGCGCACATAAGGTTTAAGCAAATGAACTAAAAACCAAAGGGAGCCTGCTCCCAAGGCCAACATATACACGCCTTCGGCCATCCAGATTAAATCAATGCGGTGGGGAATGATGTACGTAATTACTGCCATGGTATACACCAAATATACAGAAACCGCGACCAGTTCAATGCCCAGGGCTTCGCGGGTACGACCCATTCCCGAAAGTCCATTGAACAAGGTTTGACAAACAGAGAACATAACCAAGCCAAGAAACAGAACGGGAAAAGTTATCGGAGCCAAGCTTAGCAATTCAGGATCTGAGGTAAACAGCAAGGCTATGGGCTGCTCCAAAATGAATAAGGCCGAACCAACCACCATGGAGCTAAGCGCAGCCAATAGGGCCGCCGATTTCAATAAGGGCCAAATTTCTCCCCGGTTTCCTTCTCCCCAAAATTGCCCGGTTAAGGAATTTGTCGCTGCTCCAATGCCCAACCCCACCATCATAAAGGGCCCATAAATGCTTCTTAATATTACGCTCCACTGAAAATAAAGCAGTCCGGTTTTTTCCACCATGGTAAAAAACGCAAACCAAGAAACCATAGAAACCAGATTTTGCAAAATTAGGGGTATGGATGTGTGCGCCAAGGCTAAACTCAATTCGCGCAGGCGAGCAAATGGCGGAATCTTCAAATGAAAAAAGGTGGTTTTCTGTCGGAATGCCACCCATATAAACATAAATAACGCAAGCAATTCGGCAAGAATTGTGGCTAAGGCCGCCCCCTGAAGACCTAAGGCAGGAAAGCCTAGGTTCCCAAAAATAAATCCGTAATCGAAAATTACATTCAGTACCGCCGCTGCCATATAAATGATCCCAATGGGCTTTGAATTCTCTGTTCCCACCAGCAATGCGTAAAAAGTAAGCATGGGGAAATGCCACAAACTGCCCCAAACCCGAACCTGCAAATAGGCCATGGTTTGCTGAAGCAGTTCCGGATCAGATAACATCATGCCCAACACGATTTTCCCCAAGCCAAAAATCAAGGCACAAAATATCAAACTGTACACAAAAACCCCCAGCAGTCCAATTAAAAAGTACTGGGGAATTTCGCTGTAATTTTTGGCTCCAAAGGCTTGAGCAATTCGAATCTGAAGTCCAATGGATAAACCATAAGCTACAATAAAGGCCACCAAATAAAACAGTGATGCATAGCCCCCTGCACTTTGCTCATGAGCTCCTACTTGACCTAAAAAGGCCGTATCAGCTACCCCAACTAAGGTGTTGGACAGCAGGCCGGCAAAAATCGGGAATGCCAGTTTTGATACGCGAATCAGGTAGGCTGTTTTCAAGGTGTTATGTACAACAATAAACCCTTTAGATAGGATGTTTCTTGATGAAAAAGATTGGTTGGGTGATCGGAAGGTTGCCCCAATTTTTGTAAAACTTGAGCCGAGACCTGTGCATCTAGCGCAGCGGCAAAAACAGCTTGGCGAAACATGACTTCGTCCACTACGGCCGAGCAGGAATACGTCATTAAAAATCCCGGCTTCTTCAAGGCTTTCATGCCCAATGCATTTAGGCGCCGATAAGCTTGAATGGCTTTGTGCCTCGATTTTAATCCTTTGGCAAAGGCCGGCGGATCCAATACAATGAAATCAAAATCAGAACTTTGATGTTTTAAATATTCCATCACATCGGCACAAATACCTTCGTGCTCCGCCTGTGGAAAATTCTTCCGAACATTCGCAGTGGTGGCTTCTATGGCTCGCTCTGAAACATCTACAGATACGACGTGCTTGCTGCCTCCCTGTAGGGCAGCTAAGCTAAATCCTCCTTCATAGCAAAAGCAGTTTAACACCCGCTTTCCCTTGCTCAACAAGGACAACAAATGCCGGTTGTCGCGCTGATCTAAAAACAATCCCGTTTTTTGTCCATGTACCCAATCTACGCTCATGCTTAAACCATGCTCTACAATTTCTGCTCCTTCACATTCTCCATGCATCCATTGTCCGGTACTTTGTTCCTTGAGGTAGGGTTGCCGCCAGAATAGGGTGGGGGGAGTCAAAAGTTCTTGCAAGGCCGCGCAAATCAAATGGCGCTGAGCATCGATCCCTTCATGGTGCGCCTGTACAACCAAATGTCCATTGTAGGAATCAATGACCAAACCAGGCAAACCATCTCCTTCCCCATGAAACAACCGAAAGGCATTTGTTCCCGCAAGCAAATGAGACAATAATTCGGTGCGCAATGCAATTCCTTTCCCAAGAATGTCCTTAAATAAGGCCAAACTAGGTTCACGCTGTTCAAAGCAAACTACCCGAACGGCAATGGACCCCGGATTGTAAAATCCTGAGGCTACAATGTTCCCTTGAACCGAAACATATACCCAATCACCAGCCTTAAGTTCTATACTCGATGGCCGAAGTGCTCCTGAAAATATCCAATGGTGCCTGCGTTGCAAGGAGGCCATTTTTGAAGGATGCAACTGCAGTTCTGGAATCGTATTCGCCATGGGTTGATTTGATGCGACGAAGGTAGCATAAATCCAGGCCGATGCCTCTTTTCTTGGTTTTGAAGGCTCTGGGTTGACTCTAAATTGGAGATTCCAACCATTGTGAACAAAACTGAAGCAATCTGTGTACCTTTGCCAATAAATTGATGAGCATGGACAGGAGGTACGCTGTTTCTACCCATGGTAAGATTTTTCACATTGAAGGCCAATCTGCCTCAGGTTGGGAGGCCCCGGGCTTTCCTCAAGCCCTACGGGTGGAAGGCGATTCTTTTCATGGATTTTATGTTCAGGTCGGCGAACAACGAATCCGGGCCTCAGTAATAGAGGTGGATTTTCGCCTTAGAACGGTCATTCTTCTAATTCAACACCATCGGATAGAACTTCGGATTCAAGATGAACAAGATTTACAGCTTCTGGCATTGGGCTTACCCGATCCCGCTGGAAAAAAGGCTACAGATCTACGCTCACCTATGCCAGGACTGGTATTTTCCATCCCGGTACAGGTCGGCGATACAGTTCGAAAAGGAGAGCCCTTGCTCATTTTGGAAGCCATGAAAATGGAAAACGTGCTCAAAGCTCCTTCTGATGTGGTTGTTGCCGAAATCAAGGTTGTTCAAGGGCAGGCCGTCGAAAAAAATCAACCCCTCATTCTATTCGGATGAAGTTGATTTCCAGTTGGCAAGCGCCATCCAACATCGCCATTGTTAAATATTGGGGGAAATATGGCATTCAATTGCCTTGCAATCCCTCTATTTCCCTCACCCTTCAACAGGCAAAAACGGAAACCAAGGTGGTCGCTCAAGACCCCGATTCCGGTCAAGATAATCTTCAGTTTTTCTTAGACGGTGAACGAAAACCAGGTTTTGAGCCCAAAATTTGGGCCCTGCTTCAATTGCTCGGCGATGAATTTTCAGTCTGGAAAACCAAGCACCTGCGCATCTATTCCTC
>JAQCBQ010000174.1 GCA_027621385.1 Bacteroidota bacterium
ATTTTGGGCTGTTGACGTAGAAGGAGTACCGCCGGGGAAAGACCATGAAAAGGTTGTCGCCACACCATTGCTGCTGCTGCCTAAATACTGAACACTACTATTTGGGCAAATTTGTTGAACATCCGAAGTAATATTTGACACGGGCGGTGTATTAATAGAAGCGGCGACACATTGCATGGCGGCAGTAGCATCAATGCGCCCAGCGCCCATCTGTCCTGAATTGGTGGTTACAGGATCTGCCGTAGAATACAAACAACTTTCAATTTGCTGTTGAGTTAAATTGGGGTTAAGGCTTAACATCAAACCGCACAATCCAGCTACAATCGGAGAAGCCATAGAGGTACCCTGAAGGCTTCCATACGTATCGGTAATGCTGGAGCCACTACCGCCAATGTAGGTGGCTCGGATACTGGTGCCGGGTGCAGAGATTTTAATCCATGAACCATAATTTGAAAAAGAGGCTCTGGCATCTCCTGTGGTAGTTGCCGCAACAGTAATTACTCCGGTATATCCGGCTGGATAAAAAATAGAAGTGCTGTTGTTATTACCGGCAGCTGCAACAGGAACACACCCTTTATTGCGCGCGTAATCAATAATGTTTTGGCCCGTTTGACCACCCCCACTGCCTCCCCAAGACATATTAATTACATCAGCTCCAGCATCGGCAGCATAAATTACTCCGGAATACCCATCCGTAACGTATTGAGCCTGATTTGTTGACTTCACCGGGATTAAACTAACCCCAAAACCAATGGAGGCAACACCTATCCCATTGTTAGTGGCTGCCCCTGCACAGCCTGCCACGTGCGTTCCATGACTAAAACTGGAAGTAGGGGGCAAGGGATTATTGTCGTTATCAGCAACATCAAAGCCATTCACATCATCGATATAGCCATTTCCATCATTATCAATTCCATCATTGGGTATCTCTCCTGGATTCGTCCAAATGACAGGTGCCAAATCCGGGTGATTAATTTTCACTGCATCGTCTACAATGGCAACTTTAATGTTGCTTGACCCAACCGCAATATCCCAAGCAGTAAGGGCCGAAATTTGATATAAAAACCACTGACTGTTGGTTCCAGATTGAGAACCAATGTCATTGGGCGTCAATGTGGGACGCAAGATAGGAACCTGTTCAGCATACTCAACAAAACCAAAGCGCTCCAATTTCTGCATCAGCTGAGCCACCTTGTCCACCTCGGTGAAATACACCTGATAAATGTGTGAAACACTCGTGGAAGTGGCGCGATAAAAAGGTTTTCTGAGCCGATAAATGCCAAATTCAACAGCCAAGTTGTTCAAAAAGTCAGCATCCTTGACTCGAACTTCCTCCGAGAATCCACCCAAATCCGGATATGAATTCAATTTTAGATACACTTGTCCGTCCCAAAAATCTGGATGAACGTTTTGAGCAAGGGCGTTAAATCCTAAGAAAAGACCGAAAAAACTAGCAAAGATATACTTCATGGATTCCGTAGATTATTGGTGAGAAACAGGTTGAAGAACTTCGGCCATTTTGGCCCCGATACGTGCTGGTGAGTGGACTACGTGAATTCCACAAGCTTCCATTATGGCCATTTTCGCGGCGGCTGTATCTTCAGCCCCACCAACAATAGCTCCTGCGTGCCCCATTCTACGGCCTGCTGGAGCTGTTTGACCAGCAATAAAACCGACCACGGGCTTGGTGCCATTTTCCTTTATCCAATGAGCGGCCTCTGCCTCCATTCCACCACCAATTTCACCTATCATAATGATTCCATGCGTTTCAGGATCATTCATCAGCAGTTCAACCGCTTCCCGCGTTGTGGTTCCAATTATCGGGTCTCCACCAATTCCAATGGCCGTGGTAATTCCCAAACCCGCCTTTACTACCTGATCAGCCGCTTCATAGGTTAACGTTCCACTTTTGGAAACAATTCCAATGTTGCCTTTTTTAAAAACAAAACCTGGCATAATTCCAACCTTGGCTTCTTCGGCCGTTATCACCCCAGGACAATTAGGACCAACTAATCGGCATGATTTCTCAGATAAATAGGCCTTAACCTGAATCATATCTGAGGTAGGTATTCCCTCTGTTATGCAAACAATAACCTTGATTCCTGCATCAGCTGCTTCCATTATTGCATCCGCGGCAAAAGCAGGAGGCACAAAAATAATAGAGACATCCGCCCCAGTCTTAGAAACAGCATCGGCTACTGTGTTGAAAACAGGACGATCCAAATGGCTTGAACCTCCTTTCGTCGGGGTAACCCCCCCTACCACCTGAGTGCCATATTCAATCATTTGTGAGGCATGAAAAGTGCCCTCATTTCCAGTAAAACCCTGGACAATTATTTTAGAATCTTTAGTAACCAGTACGCTCATGAGGTGTTTTTTTGAAGGCTTAAAGATATACCACTAAAACTGGAGTTCCAAGTCAAGGTTTGAATTTTAAAATTAATTTGGATTTGTCCGATAGGCAAGGCCTTCTAAATGAGGAATCGCTTCTATAACATTCCAACGCAATAAGGTGGCCAGAAGTTCCACGCTATTCCTGTAATTCAATCCAGTCACTTTACGGCATTTTGAAAGCGTGATGTAGGGATTGTCCTTTAAAAATTCCAACAATTGAATTTCAGATGCACCGATTTTTCGAACTTCACCTCGAGGCCATTTTTCTAAGGCCCAAGTTTTAATTAAAACAGCATCGGCACGTACATCACGGTCAGCCATTCGAACGTAAACCAACCTCTTTTCCTCCTCATTTCGAAACCGATGTGGACGCTGTTTCGATGCCGCAACGCTAACACAAAGTACCTGCTTACCATTCACCTGAAAAACCTGAGTTTGAAATGGAACAGGAGGACTGGTAAATAAAGATGAAGCGGTTTGAATCATATAAAATTCTTCATCTGAGCGGATGCCCGAAACAACACCGTTGTCTTTCACTCCGATAAGAATTCTTCCTCCTACTGAATTTGCAAACGAACAAAGAGTTCGAGCAATTTTACGCGCATCCGAAACCAGGAATTTAAAATCCTGCTGAAGATGTTCCCCCTCAGCCAACCATTTTTTCAACTTTTGGACCGAACCTAATTTTGCCATCATATAGGTTGAAAGTAATTATTTTTTTGTTGGCTAAAACCTCAAAAAATCGCCTTATTCTAGCCCTTTCATTTAAACATTTTTAAGGCGGAAAAAGATTAAACCCCTTCTGAATACAATGTCAAACAGGACAAAAATGAATACCTTTGAAAACAATCTCCAACATCAAAAAAGGAGTTGTTAAACCTTAAAACACCCAACCATGTCCAACAAAAATTCCATTGGCTTAGATGTTGAAAAATCAAATGCTTTGGCCGAACAATTAAATCTACTGCTCGCCAATTACTCCATTTTTTATCAAAATACCAGAGGAGCTCACTGGAACATTAAAGGTGAAAAATTCTTTGAACTGCACCTGAAGTTCGAAGAGCTGTACACCGATTTGCAGCTTAAAATAGATGAAGTGGCCGAACGCATATTAACCTTAGGGCATGCCCCCTTGCATCGATTTTCAGATTACCAACGCTTATCTTCTATTGCCGAAAGCGAGCATGTAGCCGATGGCATTTTATCCGTTCAAGACATTTTAAGTTCATTCCAAACCATTATTGCTTTGCAGCGCCATATTCTTGAACTTTCTGCCGATGCCGGAGACGAAGGCAGTAATGCTTTGATGAGCGATTACATCCGAAGTCAAGAAAAATTGATTTGGATGTACTCCTCATTTTTAACCCGTTAAGGTGCATAAGGGCGGGCGAAAGATCCGCGCTCGCCTATTTTTTAAATGGGCTCCAATGAAGCCCAACATAAAATGTCCTTCCAAAAATTGGGGCATATACTAGGGCCGCATCAAAATTATTTCCATTCGGATTTGCAGCATCTACTAAGGGATTCTCCTGTCGATAATCTGCTAGGTTTTCCACTCCGGCATAAACTTCCACAGGGCCAAGTTTTTTGGTCATTTGAAGTAGTATTATACCAAACCAGGGCGTCGTTAAAGGTCGAGGCTCCGATAGACCTGGATCTGTAACCACTGGATATCGTCCAGGACCCATAAGCTGCAAGGTAGCGTCTAGGGTAAAACCAATCTTCTTCCAATTGTATCCAGCAGTAAATACACCCCTATGCTCAGGTATCAATGGCATATCTTGCAATTGGCCTTGGAACTCCGCCTGAACGTCTTGCCACTTCCAGCCCAGCCTCAATTCAAACCGTTCCAATGGGAAAAATGATACATTGGCCTGCGCCACCCTTGAAAATCCTTTACCCTCTACATAGTACATTCTTAGCTTCCCACTAATTTCTCGGTCGGCCACGAATTGGCGTTCGAATCGGGTCTCAAAAAAATCAAGGGTGATTTGAGCATCCCTTCCAAATAGGGCTCTTACCCATTGAAATCCGCCTCCATAGGTCCAGGTAATTTCAGGTTTCCACTCCGGCAAATCCACAGTAATATCCCGCCCAGTCATGAGCATACCCATACGATCAGCAAATGGATTTGGGCTCCGGAACCCGCGACTTCCACTTAACCTGAAGATGTATCCGCATTGAGGTTCCCAACGCAGATGAAACCGAGGCTGTGGAACAACCCCAAAGAGATTGTGTAGGTCAACCCTTCCACCTGCAACCACTTGTAGGGCGTTCAACGGCTTCCAAGTATACTCAAAAAAGGCGCCAGGAACGGATTCTTTACGCTGAAGTCCAATGCTGCCTAGCACTTCGCTTACATCGTCGTATAGGAATGAGGCTCCGGTTTTAAACGTATGCTCATCGCTCCCAATCCGCGATTGAAATACCAAGTTAAAATATCCTGAATACTCCTTTCCAATATAAGCTCGTGAGGCAATTGGACCGCGCTGATCATGAAGGGTGCCAGAAGCCATAAGACCCAATGATTGATATGGTTTACCCGCAAAGAAAAATCCAGTTTTGCCGAAGGCTTCTGCTCGTATGGTTGAGGCTGCAGCATAAAAAATCGGCCCTAGGGCGGGCTGCTGAAAAGCCGAAAGTGTACCGCCTTCACGCTGTTCTGCCAACACCTTCGCACCAAACTGCGACTCCATCCTTTTCCCCTGAAATTTCCACCGATGCATACCACTTACTGACTTTTTAAAAGGAATGTCTAAAAATCCGTCCACGTTCCGATCGGTCACCATGTTAAAATAATCCCCATGCACCAAGGTCAAGAAAGACCAACGTGGATTGATTTGTTCTGCATGTTGTAAGGTTGTTTCAAATCGACCCAAATGATTCAAAAAACCATTCATGTAAAACCGATCGGCAGTTT
>JAQCBQ010000175.1 GCA_027621385.1 Bacteroidota bacterium
TCCCGTTGAAAACACTACCGTATCTCCGGGACAAATTTGCGTTGGCCCTTGAATGCTAGTAGGTGCATTGGGAGCTACCGTACATTCACAGGCAATGCTTTTCCAACCGGTTGCCGGAAAATATATTTCCAAGCATCGGTTGCTAACATTAAATATTTGAAGGCCAGTAGCGGGGTTATTGATGGCATTGCGTTGAGCTGTGGTAAGCCGATTAATCATTAAACCCAAGTTGGTGTCAAGAAGTTGAAGGCTGGCATTGGGAACAATGCCCAACGAGGTATCACCAATGGCAACGGTTTGAGCGAATAAAACAGTGGAGGACAATAAAAGTCCCAATACAGCAGCAACTTTAAACATGCGCATAGATGAAATGGATAAAATAAAAGCCTGTTGTAAAAGTAAATAAAATGCCCATGGCATTAATTAACAGCAGGTTAACCCTGATTTTTATTCCGATTCAAGTCCTGTTTTCAATAGGTGCGCATAAAACCCACTGCGTTCCAACAGTTCAAAATGTGTGCCTTGCTCCAGCATTTTCCCCTTTTCTAAAACCACAATGGAATCGGCATGTTTAATGGTGGATAATCGATGAGCAATAACCAAAGAAGTTCTGTTTTGCATTAGGCGGTTCAGGGCTTCCCGTACCAATCCTTCTGAAGCGTTATCTAAACTGCTGGTGGCTTCATCCAAAATAAGGACTGCTGGGTTTGCCAACATGGCTCTGGCAATGGCTATGCGCTGGCGTTGCCCGCCGCTCAATCTGAGGCCCCTCTCTCCTACTTTGGTTTGGTATCCTTCAGGAAATTCAGCGATAAATTCATGCGCATTTGCAGCCTTGGCGGCATCCACCACCTGTTCCTCGGTGGCATTCATATCTCCATACCGAATGTTCTCGGCTATTGTTCCACTGAACAGCATGATTTCTTGAGGAACATATCCAATCCAACGGCGATACTGCTGCAAATCTATGGAATGCAAGGGCGTATTGCCCCAACGAATTTGGCCTGTTGTGGGTTGATAAAATTGAAGAAGTAAAGCTGCAATCGTTGATTTGCCTGCTCCACTTCTACCCACCAGTGCCGTTGTTTTACCTTCTGGCAGTTCCAAGCAGAAATCATCCAAAACCAAAACATCTTTCCGGGTTGGATATTCAAACGAAATATGGTCAAAATGAATAGAGCCTTCTGGATGTTTTGATTTAGCTCTTGGAGCCTCGGGTTTAGGTAATTCAGGCGAAGCTTCCATCAAATCCAACAAATGCTCTGTAGAACCAATCGACTTTTGAAGTTGAGCATAGGTTTCAGCGAGTCCTCCAGCCGATCCAGCCATAAGGGCGCTGAGCATAAAAAAGCGAAATAAATCGCCCGTTGAAATTTCTCCTTCGGCTACCAATTTACCTCCAAACCAGACCAGCGCGACGATGCTGCCAAAAATAAAGACCACAATAAAGGTGGCGAACGTGCCTCGAGCAATGGCATTTCGCATTCCGGTTTGAACAACGCTATTGGTTAATGCGGAGTATTTTCTGAATTCCCACCATTCGGCGGCAAATGATTTTACTGTAGCTATTCCCGACAAAACCTCTTCGAGCAATGCCGTAGATTCAGCCACCTGTTCTTGAGCTTGCTTGCCTAATTTTCGTACGTATCTACCGAAAACAACAGCTAAAATAGCCATAGCCGGCAGCGTGGCGACCATAAACATGGCCAACTTAAATGAGGTACCCATTAGAATAACAACCGTACCAATAATGGTTATTACCTGCCGTATGAATTCAGCCAGATAGGTGGTTAAGGTGCTTTGAACCGTTGAAATATCTGCACTAATTCGACTTGAAATCTCTCCTGTTGTTTGTTCGGCATACCAACCCATAGGTAGAGTAAGCAACGAGGCAAAAACATCCTGACGTAGTTTAGCCATGCTCCGTTCAGTTACATACGAAAAGGTGTAAATACGAATAAAGGAAGTCAGCCCCTGCACAATCAGCAACCCAATTAAAAAGAGGGTGATTTTTCCGATTTCGTTTGAAAATTGATCGGCTTGCACATCAATTAAATCGCCCAAGGAGGAAAAGAGAGCCAATCCGGAAACACTTGAAATTAGCAGTGCAACAAGGCCTAAACTAAAGGTCCAGCGGTACGGTTGTAGATAGGTAAACAAGCGGGTTGAACGTACTAGGGCAGCCCGATTCAGCTTTTTTTTCACAGTGGTTGTACTTTCCCCCATCACAAAACAATATTCACAATGCGGGAGGGAACTACAATTACTTTTTTAGGGGCTTTGCCTTCCAGCCATTTTTGAGTATCGGGATGAGCCAAAACCTCTGCTTCAATTTCAGCCACCGAAAGGCTTAAGGGCAAGGTTAAATCAAACCTTTTTTTTCCGTTGAATGAAACGGGATAGCTAAACGAATTTTCCACCAGGAATTTTTCTTCAACCGCCGGAAAACGTTGATGTGAGGCCAATCCTAAGCCCCCCATTTTCTCCCAAAGCGCCTCGGCAATAAATGGAGCAAAAGGAGATAATGCCAAGGTGAATTGCTTGAAAATGGCCTTGCTTTTACAGCCTTGATCCATCAATTCATTCAGACAAATCATAAAACTACTGATGCAGGTATTCATTGACATGGCGTCGATATCCTGATGTAGCTTTTTTAGAAGAGTATGCAGGGATTTCAGAGATTCGGGTTGAGGTTCTGCATCTTCGAGCTGGCAGCAGCCATCTTCAGCAATGCAATTCCGCCAAAGCCTTTTCAAAAATTTATGAACACCTTCAATTCCTTGAGTGTTCCATGGTTTTGATTGTTCAATTGGCCCAAGGAACATTTCATACATGCGCAGGGTATCGGCCCCGTAATCTTCAACAATGGCATCGGGATTGACCACGTTGAATTTACTTTTAGACATCTTCTCAATTTCGACTCCACATTTCAGCAGTCCGTTTTCTAGCACCAGAGATTCTAGAGTGGTTTCAGGAAAAATAGCGCGCAGCTGTTCTGGCAAAAGTGCGTCATCTTGAACAGCATTAACGTCTACATGAATGGCTTGAAATCCACGTTTATTTTCGGGCACCAATCCTGCAGAAACAAATTTTCCAGTTGCAGTTTCACGGTACACCAAATTAGATCGTCCCAATATCATTCCTTGATTTACCAGGCGTTTAAAGGGCTCATTGGTGGGTAAAAGACCCAAGTCAAACAAAAATTTATGCCAAAATCTGGCATACAACAGGTGTCCTACGGCATGCTCGGTTCCGCCGATGTACACATCTACCTGTTTCCAATACTGTAAGGCGGTTGCGGAGGCGAATTCTTGGGTGTTGTTGGGGTCCATAAACCGCAAAAAGTACCAGCTGCTTCCAGCAAAACCGGGCATGGTGTCGGTTTCCCGAAGACCTTCAGGACTTTCAATCCAATTTTTTGCTTTTGTCAAAGGCGACTCCGGACGACCTGTTGGACGGAAATCATCCAATTGAGGTAAGGTGACCGGAAGCTGATCTTCGCCAAGGGACTTAGCAACTCCTTCCTTGTACACAATTGGGAAGGGTTCTCCCCAGTACCTTTGCCGGCTGAAATTGGCATCTCGAAGCCGGAAATTGACTTTTTTTAGACCTAGTTTTTGTGCTTCAAGTACCTCTAGCATTTTTGAAATGGCCTGTTTTACAGAAAGGCCATCTAAAAACATCGAATTAATAATCCGACCTTCCTTGCTTTCGTAGGGCAATTGGTGGCCTTCAGGCAGCTCAATGACGGGTTTAATCGGCAGATTGAATTCAAGAGCAAAACGATGGTCCCGGGAATCGTGAGCGGGTACAGCCATGATGGCACCACTTCCATATCCGGCAAGGACATAATCTCCAACCCAAATGGGCAATGGCTCCCCCGTTATTGGATGGTTGGCATAGCTTCCGGTAAAGGCTCCTGTAATCTGATCTACATTCGCCTGGCGTTCGCGTTCAGAACGATTTGAAGCCGCTTTTGCATACTCCAAAGCTTGTTCAAAACCCGATTTAATCAAACCTGCCAATTGGGGATGTTCGGGAGCAATGACCATAAAAGAAACACCAAATAAGGTGTCAGGACGTGTTGTAAATACCTCTAGCGTTTGTTCTGATTCATGAATGGAAAAATGCAGGGAAGCCCCTTCCGATTTTCCAATCCAATTGGATTGCATTTCCTTCATTGCCGGAGTCCAATCCAAGCCATTCAAATCCTCCAGAAGTCGATCGGCATAGGCTGAAATTCGTAAAAACCATTGCTTTAGCTTTTTCCGCTCAACCGGGTGCCCCCCACGTTCAGAAAGGCCATCCTTCACCTCATCATTGGCCAACACTGTTCCCAACTGTTCGCACCAATTGACCCAGGCATCGGCCTGATACGCCAACCTGTAATGCATTGAAATTTCAGACTGTTGTGCCGGACTAAAGGCTTTCCATTCTGCCGCTGTAAACGCATCATGTTCAGCTCCAACCCCCGGGTTATTAAAAGATCCATGGGCTTCGAAAAACGCAAATAAGGTTTCAATAGGCTGAGGCGTTTGGGTTTCCTTATTATAAAAGTGGGCAAATAATTTAAGGAAAATCCATTGAGTCCATTTATAGTAAGCCGGGTCTGAGGTGGTCACACTGCGGTTCCAATCATACCCCAAACCCAATAAATTCAATTGTTCGATGTATCGGGCAATGTTTTCCTTCGTGGTTTCTTCCGGATGCCGATTTGTTTGAATGGCGTATTGTTCTGCCGGCAATCCAAACGCGTCAAACCCCATGGGATGAAGCACCGAATAGCCTTGCATGTATTTGTATCTAGCCAGAATATCCGACGCAATGTAGCCCAATGGATGCCCGACATGCAAGCCTGCTCCAGAAGGATAAGGAAACATATCTAAAATATAGAAAGGTGGCTTTGATGGGTCTTCTATTACCTTATTGGCACCTTGATCCTGCCACTTTAGTTTGACCTGTCGCTCAATCTCCCGAAAATCGTATTTCATGAGAGCAAATATACAAAGCCAATGAGTGTTTAACGAAAGAAACTATGTTGGCCACTTTTACTGCACAATAACGTTAAAACGACGGCCATTTATTCCTGCCGGATACCACTTTTTTTCCAAAGAAAAAATAATTTGGTAGCTGCCAGGTTCCAAAGGCATTGCAACAGGAATAACCACTTTTGAACTCCTTAGTAGAGGATTCCAATGTTCAGTAAATCGCTTATGAAGCACTCGGTTTGAATGCTGAAAAATAGAGTACGACACATCCCAAAATGGAGGATATCCAAATTGAATCTGGT
>JAQCBQ010000176.1 GCA_027621385.1 Bacteroidota bacterium
CTGGTAATTCAATTTAAGACACTAGAACCCCGTTGGGCTGACATTATTGTAGAAAGCAATCGCCCCCCCACCCCGAACCCATCCCCAGAATTTAGTTTGTAAGCAATAGGTTAATTTTTTATAAACTTTAATATATTTGAGGAAACAAAAACTTAAAGCAAATTCTATGAATTTACGTTTTACCGCTGTGGCCGCCAGTTTGATTCTGAGCGGAGTTGGATTGGCTCAAACCTCCGTTCCATGTGGACGAGCCACCAATATCTATACCATTCTTAGGCCTTCACAAAACCAGGTGTATGCCGACCAATCCTCAAAATCCATTATTTTTATACACCGTCAGGATGTATCGCAAAGCGGTGAGCCCGCAGGCAATAGTGGGGTTTTGCTGTACAGCGTTTCCGATAATTTTGGAAGCAGCTTTACGCAAAATGTGAGCCGGTTAAACCCCGCCTACACCCGTGCCGCTCGTTACCCTCAAATCGCACTCTACAACGGCAATGATGGGGTTTCCTTTACAAATACCTCTACCATTTGGGCTGCTCCCACATTGAAACCCGGAAATGCAGGTTGGGATGGTCATGTGGGCGGTGCCCTTGCATCGGTTACCAACAATCCAAACTCGACCGAAAACTACGCTTTCCAAAACCAAAATTCAGGCTTGCCCGGTGGATTGATTCAGCGCCCAGGTACTACCGAGTATTTTATGGTGGAAACACCCCTTAAAAACGATACCCTACAAGCCGATTCAATTTATGTGTATAAGGGTATTTTTGATCCCAGCACCACCGACATCTCTTGGTCCAGAACGCACGTGTTGACAGCCAATACCAACAAGACGTACGATGGCTTCGGTCGGCAAATGCAACCCAACATTTCATTCTCTCCCGACGGTCAAATCGGCTGGATTGGAGCTCTAGGTGACCTTGTAGGCGGAATGGATTCGGTGTATAGCCCTATTCTTTACAAAAGCACCGATGGTGGACAATCTTGGGGAGCTCCAGTTGAAGTTCAGCTGGCCAACATACCCGTAATTATGGATTCATTGCAATCGTTGCTGTACCTAACTCAAAACGGAGATACCGCTTACGTTTCAGCTCCTACAACCACCTTCGATTTTGATTTAACAGTAGATAATGGAGGAAATCCCCATTTCTTTTGTACCGTAGGTGCCGGTGAGGTTCGCTCGCTGCAAGGAGTTGCTCAAGGAAATGGTAAGGTGTATTCTGTATATCCATTTTATACTCCAATGATGATGGATATTACTTCGCTGGACGGTGGAGCATCTTGGACAGCCGAGTACATCTCTCCTCTGCTTACATTCAGAACAGATATTCCCGTTAACGTATCCATTGACGCATATCCGCAAGCTTCAAGAAATGCCGATGGCAGCCTGGTGTTTTTCTCGTGGACCGATACCGATACCTTATTGGTGGGCTCAACCATTGATAATACTTCTCCCAATTTGCGTGTAGCCGGCTTGCGCATCAGCGACCGATTCAAAACTTGTTACCGTCGGGTAGAAGGTGTTATTAATGACGATTTGGTGCTTGCACCCTCAATGGCTCCTTATGTGATCAGCGACAACAACAATCCCCGCCACACATTGCCTATTGTTTCTGCTCGCCTTATTTCTGATTCCGACAACCCTGTAGAGTTTCATTATTTGGGCAATGTGGCCAGATTGTGCAATGAAGATTTTATCGATCCCAATTTAGGCATCGATTACCGCTACAGCTTTGATGGAATTTGCTACAACTGGCAATGGGATGTGTGTGAGCCATCCAGCTCAATCGAAGAAGAAACTCCCGCCACAGAGGTGAATTTGTACCCCAATCCCGTGGCTCAAACAGCCACCGTAGATCTTAGCAGTTTTAACGGTCAGCCCGTAACCGTACGAGTTATGAATACCTTAGGTCAGGTTGTTCTTGATTTGGGTGAGATTTCTACCTCAACCCTAAGCCTCGATGCTCAATCGTTTGCTCCAGGTATGTACATCTTAAACCTGAACGCTGCTATTAAGAATGAATCTGTTCGCTTTATGATTCAGGACTAACTTCCAAATCGATGGATTAAAAAAAGGGAGGCCATTCGCCTCCCTTTTTTGTTGGCACTCCCTGTAAAAGCACGTACCTTTGTGATTCAAATACAGGGGTACAACGGTGCTCTGAATTGAATTAAAATATGAACTTCCCCAGCTTTTGGAAGTTCCTCACCCCCCTTTTATTGGGCTATTTGCTGCCGGAAATAGGTTGGATTTTTGTCCTGCTGTTGTTTTTGGCCAGTGCCTATCAAACCCAATATGCCCTAACAATAAATCTCGTGATTTGGAGCCTTGGCCCAATCTCCGATGCCCGCAGAAGAATCCTGGAGTTCCGATTGTCAGGTTTTGGTGGAAATAACCAGAGCCTCTTCTAGCAATTCAAAGTCCATAGAAGCAAAGGTTGTTTCGGGTTCGCTCAAGCCTGGGCAAAGGCTATTAATACGCATTCATCCGAATGAAAATCAGGCTCCGGGTGAGGGCGAATTTTGGTGGGTGCAGGGTAGGGCAGAATGGCCGGCTCAGCCACGTATTCCCTCGGCGTATTCTGAACAAAAGGTACTAAAGAAAAAAGGACTTAACGCTGTTTTGAAGGTGCATAAAAATGGGCTGCTGTGCCAATACTCAGCCCCCCATTCCACAATCAAAGACAAAGACCTTCAAGCCCAAATGGCGCATCGAATTCAGGCCCGAAGTCCAAATCCCACGGTGGGTTATTTTTTTCGGGCTTTACTTTTGGGCGATAAATCAGAACTGCCAAGAGCCACAAGAGATGCCTTCCGGCGCACCGGATTAAGTCACCTGTTGGCTGTTTCCGGCCTGCATGTGGGGATTTTATTCGCCGGTCTGGCTCTGATTTTGAATCGGATCCCCGGAAAAAATGTTGGCGTTTCCTTTTTTAAAGCGTTTTTTCTTTGTCTGGGATTGCTGGGGTATTGTTGGTTGACTGGTTTTTCAGCTTCTGTGATAAGAGCCTCTCTTATGCTTGGTTTTGCTCAATGCTTGATGGTATTTCGCCGTCAAAGTTCTGGGATTCAAATCTTGGCTTGGGTTGTGTTTTTCTTGTTCGCTCTGGACCCTGAGATGTTATGGGATGGTGGATTCCAATTGTCTGTTTTGGCTGTGGTTGGGATTTTGGTGCTTGAACCACGACTTCGCAGGTTTAAGCCACCCAAGTTCCCAAATTGGCTCTGGTCTAGCTTAGTGGTTAGTTTTTCAGCTCAATTGATTACCGCTCCAATTTTATTAAGCTGGGGAACAACCTTTCCTACTTGGTTTTTATTAACCAATTTAATCGCCATTCCATTGACAACTAGTATAATGTACATCGGCTTGGCTTGGTCATTTTTATTGCTGTTTTCTATTTCTTTTGATGGCTTAGATGCTGCAGTATCGTGGCTTGTGTCATGGTATTTAAAAGGAATAGATTGGATGGGCTCTTGGCCCGCTTCTGAACTGGTATTCACAACACCCAATTCGATGTCCTTGGTCTTGATTTATGGAATTATTGTGGCGCTGGTTTGGAGGGTTTATTTAGCCTCCCCTTGGCCCTACCTTTGGGTTTCCCTACTTTGGGCTGGCTGGTTTTGGTACGAGGAGGCCGAACGGCGGCAACCCCTTCAGCTTGTTTTATCTGAAGCAGACCACAAGCAAGCCATTTTTTTTATTCAAGGCTCTAGCCTAAAAGATGTCTTATTGTTGGATTCATCTTCTTTACCGCTTCGATTAAAGTACAAGGAGAATACCTTTATTGCTACTCAGCTTGTTGTAAGACCAGAGGTGCTGAACGAAAATGATGTTTTAATCTGGCTAAACAAAAAGGCTCCGCCGACAGCATGGATTGAAAAATTACCCCCTGGAATAAAAAAATACACACTTCAATCTTGGGCAGACAGGGATTGGATACGTCTTCAAGATAGCACGGATATTTTATTGCATCAGGACCGTACTTTCCGTATTTTTGTGGAATGAAGAGCAGGGTTTTCATGCTGTTTTTTTGGTGGGGCTGCATCTTAAGTAGTGGCGTGGCCCAAGTCTGGACTTGGAATACCATTGCCCCCGGACAAATGGGGAATGCTGCTCAGGGCGTCACCGCCTTGGCCAAAGGCAATGGTACTGACATTTGGATTGGGACGGATGTGGGCTTGGTTTTGTTTTCAGATGGTCAGTTGAGTGCTTTGCCTACCTTCAATTCAACCTTTATTCGAACCCTGTATTGGGATTCTATTTCTTCCTCACTTCTGGTGGGTACAGATGGGGCCGGTTTATATATTCAGTCCGGAAACACTTGGACTCAATTGTTCCCCCAAGCTCAAAATGGCTTGCCCGAAACCCGAATCCAAAGTGTATCCCTTCACCAAGGGAATGTTTGGGTGGGTGGAGCAGAGAAAGGATTGTTTAAATATGAAAATGGAGGCTGGCAACAATTCAATGCTTTAACCACTTCTGGTCAACTCCCATTTTCCTCAGTCACCTCCCTTCTTTCTGCCCAAAATGGCTTGTGGGTCGGTACGCAGGCACATGGACTTTATTTTTTATCCAATCAGGGGGGATTTACCAATTTGACTGTTGATTCTGGTTTGCCGGCAGTCCATGTTCAATCCATTTTCCTTCAAGACCCCTATGTTTGGTTGGGATTTTCAGGGACTCAAGGCGATCATCATTTGGCCCGATACCATACTCAACAAAGAGCAATGCAGGTGTTTGGCCCCTCGACGGGCTATCCCGTGTTTCGTCAAGTGTATGCCTTTCAACAGGATAGTTTGAATCACATTTGGATAGGAAGCCATGGGGGAGATTTGCCTTTAGCGTTTTTTGATGGACAAACGTTCACGGGAATTCCGGAGTTTAGCTCTGGCTTTTTAAGTTCTCCTGTCAAGGCCTTGCTCCATCAAGGAGGCCAAAAAATATGGGTAGGGCATTTCGGTGGTCTCTCGGTGAATTCCCTTCTGCCAACTTCCATACAGCCAAGCTCTACCGACTCTGATTTGATGCCCTTTCCCAATCCCTTTAGTAAAAAGCTGAACATTCCTGAAGCCGTTTCTTCTACTCCATGGGAATTGATAACCTTGAACGGAGGCCACATGCAATGTGGATTTGGAAGTACAATCTCTGGAAATTCACTTGCTCCTGGGGTTTATATTCTTAGATGGAAAGGGAACGAAGGGAAGGTGCAGCAGTTATTTGTATTACGAAAGAACGAT
>JAQCBQ010000177.1 GCA_027621385.1 Bacteroidota bacterium
GCCTGCTTTTAAAATGTTTTCGTAACAACTACATCTGCTGAACGGCCTCCATTCCAAGCAAGTGCAAAGCACGATTAAGGTGCAGTTGAACCGCTCGGGTGAGGCTTAGCCGAAATTGACGGGCATTTTGCTGACTCTCCGCCAAAACAGGATGACCATGATAAAATGCACTGTAGGCCGAGGCCAATTCATAAACAAAATGCGCAATGATGGAGGGGCTATATTCCTTAGCCGCCTGATGTATTGCCGTTGGGAATTCCTGCATTTTCCGAATGATGTTCAATTCCATTTCATCGGGAACATAGTCTAAGGTTTTCACGGCCGCTGGATGAAATTGCATGCCCTCAGCATTGCGCAGAAGCGATGCACACCGGGCATGAATATACTGAATGAACGGCCCTGTGTCTCCTTGGAAATCGATGCTTTCTTCTGGGTTAAATACCATTCGCTTTTTAGGATCAACTCGAAGCATGAAATAGCGAAGAGCCGATTGCCCAATGCTCTCCCAAACTCGTTCTTGCTCTGTGCGGGGAAGGTGATTCAAACGCCCTTGTTCATCGGCTTTAGCCCGGGCCATTTCTTTCAACTCTTCCAACAGATCGTCGGCATCTACTACTGTACCTTCACGGCTTTTCATTTTGCCACTGGGCAATTCGACCATTCCATAAGAAAGGTGGTACAATCCCTCCGGCTGCGCTAAGCCTAAGCGACGCAAAATTTCAAACAACACCTTAAAATGGTAATCCTGTTCATTACCAACCTCATCAAAGAAACTTGCCTGACCAAAATCAGCTAGTTTTTGATATGCCAAGGCGAGGTCTTGTGTCATATACACCGTGGTCCCATTGCTGCGCAACACCAGTTTGTGGTCAAGGCCAATGTCCTCTAAATTAATCCATACCGACCCATCGGGCTTTTCGTAAAAAACACCCATTTCCAAACCTCGAGAGACGGTTTGCCGCCCAAGATCATACACCTCAGACTCTTTATATACTCGATCGAAATAAACACCCAATCGAGCAAACGTTTGTTCTGCGCCTTGATAAAACCAACTGTTCATGGTTTCCCAAACCTGCCGAACATCGGCATCATTGGCCTCCCATGCGAGTGTTAACTCTTCTACTTGTTTAGCCAAAGGAACCATCTTACTGGCCTGATCTTCATCCAACCCTGCTGCCTTGGCTTCGCTGATTTGTTGTTTTAAAGCCTCAGCGAATTGCACATAATAGTGACCAACCAAATGATCGCCTTTCATGCCTGAGCTCTCTGGTGTTAATCTATCGCTGCTGTTCAACCAAGCGGCCATGCTTTTAGAAATGTTTGTCCCTCGGTCATTATACAAATTGGTATGCACTACGCGATACCCTGAAGCCTCTAAAATGCGGGCCAATGATGTACCAAGAAAGATGTTTCGCAGGTGCCCGAGGTGCAGGGGTTTGTTCGTATTGGGTGAAGGGAACTCCATTATTACTGTCGGTCCTTCTTGAGCGGGTGCCTTAGAAACCGTTGAGTCCTGCCACATGGCGTCCAACTGTTCCATCCAAAACAAAGTGGTTAAGCGTAAATTTAAAAACCCTTTCACCACTTCCCATGTATCGATAGGCAAGCCAACATGCATCAAGTGATTGGCCAAATCCTTACCCAACTCATCGGGCTTTGCCTTTAATTTTGGCAGTAAGGGGAACAATACTAGGGTGAAATGCCCCGGCATATCGGCAGGAGGAATTTGCACTTGAATGGGAGGAAAAGGCTGCTGCTCTATCCCTTTTTGGTTCGAGTATATTTCCAGAAAACGTTTGACCTCCTCTTGAAGTCGCGTCACAATTGCAGTCATTTCAAAGCAGTTTGATCGGATTTAGATTCCGTAATTTTTTGTTTTTTCTTTTGTTTGGCCAAGGTCTCCACGCCCTTTTTAAAGATAGGAAACACCCTGTATGCTGTTTGATTTTGGCTATCCAGCAATGGGTTGAGCTCAGTCAGTTCAAAACAGCGGACGCGGGGATCTTTTAAAACTTGAGTCAGCACCTTTTTTGCTTCATCTACAGTTAAGCCATCCTTAACGGGAGTGCCTGTGCCAGGGACCAAACGGGCATCTAAGCTATCCACATCAAAACTAACATACAAGGCTTTGCAATGCTGAAGATGCAGCAAGGCTTTTGCAATGGCCTTTTTGATTCCATTGCGGCGCAACTGAGCTGTAGTAATTTTATGTATTTGGTGTTGCCGGATGTACGATACTTCTGCGGGTTCCAAATCACGAAGACCAATAAAAACAAGGTCTTCAGGCAGCAATTTGGGACAAATATTGCCCATGTTTTTAAGCCGTTCCCAATGGGGAATGGTATCGCTATCTAAGTTGTTTTGGGTCATTTCCAAATGGTCGATGGCCAAAGCTGTAGCCAATGGCATACCATGAATGTTCCCCGAGGGAGTGGTGTATGGGGAATGTAAATCAGCATGAGCATCAATCCAAATTACACCGATTCTATCGGTAGGGAATGCAGCTTTTAAGCCAGCGATGCCTCCTCCAGCACTGCTATGGTCTCCTGATAAAATAACAGGAATGTGGCCACGTTGAATTTCTGTTTGTACCCCTTTTGCCAATCGTTCGAAGACCTTTACCACCCCCTTGATGCGTTTGGCATGTACCCGTTGTGGGTGACGAAATAAGAGTCTGGATGAATCACGGATTTCACGGGACTTGATTTTTCCAAACAGAGCGTCACCATGTTCAAGAGAAGCCAACTTAAGCGCTTCACTGCCCAAACTAGCTCCACGGGTACCTGCCCCGAGTTCAGACTTAACTTCAATAATTTTTAAATTTTTCATAGCTTCTTTGCTTTTAAATTGTCCATACAGGGTGCATTCGACTTAGCCGCATGTTAAAAAAAATACACATCCGGCTCAATCGGATTTATTTTTTCATCTTTGCCGAGTTTAATCGCATTCCTATGAAAATCAAATATGAGGATTTAATCCATCAGACGTTTGAATTCCCTCAAGACGGCTTTCGCACCGAAGAGGGAGAGTTGTACTTTCATGACATACCCTTGATGGAAGTCATCAAGCAATATGGAACGCCATTAAAGATAACCTATCTGCCAAAGATATCCTCACAAATTCAACGTGCAAAGATACTTTTTAAGGTGGCAATGGCCAAAGCCGATTATCAGGGAAGTTATACCTATTGCTATTGCACGAAGAGTTCACACTTTTCATTTGTATTGGAAGAGGTATTGCGCAACGATGTTCATTTGGAGACATCTTCTACCTACGACATGAACATTATTAGCGAGTTGTATGACCGGAAGCTAATCGACAATAAAAAATACATCGTTTGCAACGGGTTCAAGCGTGAGGGATACCAAGAGATGATTTTGGATTTCCATGAAAAGGGATTTAGCAACATTTTGCCTGTATTGGACAATATGACTGAGCTCGATTATTACAAAGAGCATATCCGAGGCAAGCAAGTGATGCAATTGGGATTGCGCATTGCATCAGAGGAGGAACCTAATTTTGAATTTTATACCTCTCGGTTGGGGATTCGGTATAAAGACATTGTTCCGTTTTACAAGCAGAATTTGAAGGGGGACAACCGCTTTAGTCTAAAGATGCTTCACTTTTTCATTAATACGGGCATTCGAGACAATGTGTATTACTGGAGTGAGCTGGCTAAGTGCTTAAGGGTTTATTGTGAACTTAAAAAGGTATGTCCCAGTTTAGACACCTTAAACATTGGCGGCGGCTTGCCTGTTAAAAACAGTTTGGGCTTTGAATTTGATTATGAATACATGATTCAGGAAATCATTGCTCAAATTAAATCGTTCTGCAATGAAAATGGGGTTCCTGAACCTAATATTTTTACGGAATTCGGATCTTTTACTGTTGCCGAAAGCGGTGCCACCTTGTATTCGGTCATCAACACCAAACAACAAAACGATACGGAGGTTTGGTATATGATTGACTCCAGTTTCATAACCACCCTTCCCGATACATGGGGCTTGAAACAGCGGTTCATCTTATTGGCCGTAAACCAATGGGAAGCTCCATACCAGCGGGTGAATTTAGGCGGTTTAACGTGCGACAGCTTGGATTATTACAACAGCGAAGCACATATTGGTCAGGTATTTTTACCAAAGCCACCTGAGGGAGAGCCTTTGTACTTGGGGTTTTTCCATACCGGAGCCTATCAAGAGAGCTTGGGGGGCTATGGTGGAATTCAGCATTGTTTAATACCGGCACCAAAGCACGTCATAATAGATCGAGGCCCCGACGGCGATTATACCACAAAATTGTTCAGTAAGGAACAAAGCTATAAGAGCATGTTGAAGATTTTGGGGTATTAAAAGAAATCGTGCGCAATCGCCTTTGCGGTAAAAATCCAGTTGAAATAAAAGGCGTTTTTTATACCACAAAGGGCTCTAAGCAGGCGCAAAGCGCCCAGAGGGCGATATCTAAACATAAGACCCACAAGGTATTATTGGAACTCAACACACAGGAACCCCGAAGGGTTGGCATTATTGCAACGGTGCCATAATTGAAGAATACCATCTAGGATTGGGAAAAGAATTGCTCCCCTACTGCTATGTGCCCTTAGCTGCATCCATTTGTGGTCATTGTGGTGAAAAAAGAAAGCAAAAAAAAAGCCCTCCGAAGAGGGCTTTTTCAAGGGGGCGACGACATACTCTCCCAGGTGTTACCCCAGTACCATCTGCGCTAACGGGCTTAACTTCTCTGTTCGGAATGGGAAGAGGTGCACACCGTTGCTATAATCGCCATAAACTGGTGAATATTGTCATGTTGGAAGAGGGCAAATTAAGCTTTGTATATTGAATAGGGAAACGCTTACCATTGAGAATATTTTGAGCAATTAGTACTACTCGGCTTTGACATTACTGCCTTTACACCTGTAGCCTATCAACGTCATAGTCTTTGACGGCTCTCAAATGATAACTCATCTTAGGGTCGGCTTCGCGCTTAGATGCTTTCAGCGCTTATCCGTTCCAGACATAGCTACTCTGCGATGCAGCTGGCGCCACAACAGATACACCAGAGGTCTGTCCGACTCGGTCCTCTCGTACTAGAATCAGCTCCCTTCAATTATCGACGCCCACCACAGATAGGGACCGAACTGTCTCACGACGTTCTGAACCCAGCTCGCGTGCCACTTTAATGGGCGAACAG
>JAQCBQ010000007.1 GCA_027621385.1 Bacteroidota bacterium
CATAGGTGTGAGGACTATTGAGCGTATTTCCGGTGTTGTTATCGCCAAACGACCAAGCCACAGATGAAATGCTGGCATTGTTGGTGTTGCCCAACTGCACATTGGCATTAAAAGGCGTGGTCAATCCCAAACAGATGTTGGGAGTACTGGCCGAGGCAATAATGGGAGCCGGATTAACGATTACATTTAATGTGTTGGAAGGCAGCGAAGTGCATCCGTTAATGTCAGTATGCGTCGCAAAGTAGGTGCCTTGAGTGGTTGCCGCGGTCGTGGCTAAGGTGTCACCATTGCTCCATTGAATCGAGTTTGGAATGGAGGACTGAAGAAAGGTAGTGTCATTGGCACAGCCCGACAGGGGGGTTAAATTGCTGATGATTGGTGCTGCGGGCAACGGAAAAACATTGGTAGTAACAGGGTTTGAAGGTGAAGAGATACAACCATTCGATGCCGTATGAACGGCCTGAAGTGTAGTGGCTGAATTCACAAAAATGGTGGCGTTGGTATCTCCGCCAGTCCATTGATTTCCATAGGAATAACTAGAGGTAAGGCCCAAGCTATCTCCATTGCAAAACGCATTCGGACCACTCAACGTGATTTGTGGAGCTGGTAAAGGATTTAACGTAACCGCGGCTGGAGCTCTGTTCGAGGAACAAAAAGTAACGGTGGAATACGAGTAGCTAAGTACACCATAGGTTTGGAAAGAATGAGAACAAATGGCGTTGACAGAACTCATGGCATCTGCGAATATGGTAATACTTCCATTGGAAGCCCAAGAATTAATATTCGCGGCAGAAATAGTAAACGAACGGCTTCCCCACCCTCCGCTACATTGGCTGGTATAATTTGAAATCCCAAGGTATGTATTTCCTTCTCCAAAGTAATCAATGTATTCGCTGCCGGAATTTAAATCACCACGGTAGTACACCGTTAAAGTGGCATTTCCCGTAGCACCTGTTGGAGTATTGCTGAAGGTAAATGTTCCCGTTCCCCCTGTAGTGTATGAAGTTAAGGTGGTACTGGTGCCACTAAAACTGCCGGAACCGCCTCCTTGTCCCTGAGCCTCAACATAATAGGTGGTATTTGACGTTAAATTCGGACTGGTGAAAGTAGCTCCGGTATCCAAGAGGGTTCCACCGCTGGGTGCATTAAACCAGCGATAGGTTCCGGAGGAGCCGGTTGCTGTTATGCTTGCCGATTGTCCACAGGTAACAGCAGTTCCGCTAACACTTGGAGTAGCGGGAGTTTGGCAGTTTTGACCTAAAACAACTCCTGTTTTAAAAAATAATATTAGAAAACAAAAATGTAGGTTATTTCTCATTTCTTAAGCTAATGTTGACTTTTACAAAGTTAAGGATACATTTTTTAATTGAACATTGTGTAAACAATAAATATTCCACCTTAAAGAAAAATAAATTTACAAAAGCGATTTTATGAATTTTAGGATGTTGTGTGGCTGGCAAATGTGATGTACATTTGTCCATGAAAGTCTTATTTGTGTGTTTGGGTAATATATGCCGGTCGCCAATGGCAGAAGGGATTTTAAGGGATTTGGCGAAAACCCGGGGAATTCTTTTGGAAGTAGATTCTGCTGCCACCTATAGCGGTCATGAAGGAGAGCATCCGGATTCACGAGCTCAAACTGAAATGAAAAAACGGGGACATTCCATTCAGCAGATTCGAAGTAGGCCTGTTGCTCAATCCGATTACCATGAATTTGATCGGATTTTTGTGATGGATAAAAATAATTTACGCGATGTGCTGAGCCGATCTCCAGACTCATCGTCCACCGAAAAAATAGATTTGTTTTTGAATCAAGCATGGCCAGGTAAAGATTTAGAAGTACCAGATCCCTATTTCGGAGGACAACAAGGGTTTGAACGTGTTTATTCCTTACTTGAACGTGCTGCGGAAGCCTTTTTAGATGAAATCGATGAACAACGCTAAGGGGGCCTTGTGGCTAATTCCCAATACATTGGGAGTGTTAAGCCCCGGAATTACGACCAAAGAAGCTCAACAGGTTGCTCACATTCGGCATTGGATTGTTGAAACTCCGGGGGATTGTTTACCCATTGCCGCCCAATTGAGCGGAGAACGCTTTCCCGACCACTGGGTATTGGAACATGGTCGTTTAGATCCCTACTTTCAAAAACAAATTATCGATACCTGGAATCAGGGCTTAGATATTGGGCTTATTACAGATGCAGGCTTACCCGCCGTCGCAGACCCAGGTAGCCGGATTGTGTCAATGGCTCATCAATATTCTATACCCGTCTTGCCTTTAGTGGGTCCAAGCAGTTTGATGCTGGCTCTCATGTCTTCAGGATTGAATGGGCAGAAATTTCGATTTTTGGGCTACCTTGAGAAGAGTCCCGAAGAACGTAAAAAACAACTTCAAAAGTTAAGTCCTTTAATTGAAAATACAGGCGAAACGCAGTTGTTTATTGAAACACCTTACCGGGCTTCTGCCGTTTTAACCGATATTTTACGCTGGGTGTCCCCAAATCTGATTCTATGTTTGGCGGTTGATCTACACACCCAAAATCAATCCATTGTCAGCCGTTCGGTTGGCCAATGGAAAACAAATCCACCTCATTTTAAAAAGCAGGAAGTGGTTTTTTTGTTGGGTAGGTTTTAATACCATTAACCCATGAATCAATTTGATAGTGCAAGTGGAGGAAATCAAAAATGCTCTGCTGTGGTTTGAGTTTTGATTCAAAAGAAAAGCAGGGTTCGAGAGAACCCTGCTTTCCAAACCAACCTACTATGAAAAACTGCTTGAGTTTAAATAGTAAACATTCAAATGTTCCTTTGGTTTAATGCCTGAAATTAAATTAACGTTCATTAACAAATGGGGTCCTTGATTCTTTGGGCGTGCAGAATTGAGAGTTTGAATTGGATTGAGAGGAGCAACCCAATAGGGGGTTGGCGCCCGGGGCGAACCGGCAGACACCGCATGGAAAGCCCCTGAATGCCCTAGCTGCGGAGGCCCGACGAAAGGAGGGACCCCGTAAAGCAGGGCAGGCAGTGGCTTTCCAAAGGTGGCTACAGGTGAGCACCGGATTAGCGCCCCAAATCCCTCAACCTTTAATTCTTAAGTTCTTCAGGACCAATACGTTCTCCGTTTTGGAAGAACTCAATACACCGATTTACACAGTCGATGAGGACCGGAGAATTCGGATTGATTTTTTCGTCCAAAATCAATTTTGCCAGCTCGTTTAGCACCTTGCGCTGTATCACCCGCTTTAGGGGGCGAGCACCGTAGGCCGGATCAAAACCCAGCTCTGACAACCATTCCAGAGCCTGCTCGGATATTTCAATCTGAATGCCGTTTTGTTCCTCCAAATTTTTCACCAGCTGATTCAGTTGAAGCTGGACTATGGTCTGAATTTCGGAGCGACTCAGCGGTAAAAACATGACCGTTTCATCAATTCGATTCAGGAATTCAGGTCGGATGGATTTTCGCAGCAGCTCGAATACCGAGCTCTTGGCCGATTGCATGGCCAGGTCTTCTTCTCCGGGCAGCGCGCTGTCCAATTTTTCCTGAATGATATGAGAACCCAAATTGGAGGTAAAAATAATCAGGGTGTTTTTGAAGTTCACCTTTCTTCCCTTGGAATCCGTCAAATGGCCATCGTCCAGTACTTGCAGCAAGATGTTAAATACATCGGGGTGTGCTTTTTCCATTTCGTCAAACAGCAAAACGGAATAGGGTTTGTTGCGAACGGCTTCCGTGAGCTGCCCGCCTTCTTCGTATCCAACATACCCGGGAGGTGAGCCTACCAACCTTGAAACGGCGTGTTTTTCTTGGTATTCGCTCATGTCAATGCGCGTCATGGCCTGCTCGCTATCAAACATGACCTCGGCCAGAGCTTTGGCCAATTCGGTTTTTCCAATCCCTGTTGAACCTAAAAAAATGAAGGAGCCGATGGGGCGGTTCGGGTCTTGAACGCCGGCCCGGTTTCGTCGAACGGCATTGGCCACAGCCTCTACTGCTTCGGTTTGCCCGACAACCCGTTTCGCCAATTCCGATTCCATCTGCAACAGGCGTTGGCGCTCGGTTTGCAGCATGCGTTGAATGGGGATACCTGTCCACCTGCTCACCACCTCGGCAATGTCTTCGGCATCCACTTCCTCTTTAATCATGGCTTGAGCCCCTTGTTTTTCCTTTAATTCCTGTTGAGCATCCTTTAGATTTTGATTCAGTTCGGCCATTCTTCCGTATCGAATTTCAGCCACCTTGCCATAATCGCCAGCCCGCTCAGCCTGTTCAGCTTGGGTTTTCAAGGATTCTAAATCGGTTTTGGCTTGTTGAATTCGTTCTACGATGGCCTTTTCCTCTTTCCATTTTCCTTCCAAGCCCTTTTTTTGAGTTTCAAGTTCCCCAATTTCCCGGTCGATTTGTGCCAACTTTTGAGAATCTCCTTCCCGTTTTATGGCTGCCTTTTCGATTTGAAGCTGAAGCAAACGGCGTTCCACCATTTCCAATTCTTCAGGCTTTGAGTTGATTTCAAGCCGCAATTTTGCTGCGGCTTCATCCATTAAATCAATGGCTTTATCGGGCAAAAACCGGTCGCTGATGTAGCGTTGGCTGAGTTCAACCGATGCAATTACGGCATCGTCTTTAATCCTCACTTTATGATGGGTTTCATATTTTTCTTTAATGCCGCGCAAAATCGAGATGGAATCTTCACCGCCCGGTTCTTCCACCATTACTTTTTGAAACCTACGTTCCAAGGCTTTATCTTGCTCAAAGTAGCGCTGATATTCTTTTAAGGTGGTGGCTCCAACTGTACGCAGCTCTCCTCGAGCCAGAGCAGGTTTAAGGATATTCCCTGCATCCATAGCTCCGGCACTTCTGCCGGCACCCACCAACATGTGGATTTCATCGATGAACAAAATGATTTCGCCATTGGATTCTTGAATGGCTTTAATCACATTCTTCAATCGAGCTTCAAATTCACCTTGGTAAGAGGCTCCGGCCAAGAGCTGCCCAAGGTCTAGGGAATAAATTTTTTTCGATTTTAAATTGTCGGGAACATCTCCGTTGATGATTCGGTGGGCCAATCCCTCTGCAATGGCGGTTTTACCCACACCCGGTTCACCTATTAATATAGGGTTGTTTTTGGTACGGCGAGTTAGGATGTGAAGTACCCGTCGTATTTCCTTTTAGCGGCAAATGACCGGGTCAAGTTTGCCTTTCAAGGCCAGTTCGTTGAAATTTTGGCAATAGGCATCAAGGGCTTCTTTTCCTGATGGACTTGGAGGTCGGTTGCTCATAATTCTGTTTTTCTTCTCTCTACCAAAAAGAAGGCCAGTTACTATTCCATGACGGCATGGCGGTTTTTGAGCAAGATGTGCGACAAACTGGCATAAGAATCGTAGGTGAAGCGGACGAATTGACTTTTTAAGTGGCCTTGAAGGTTGATTTGTGGAGATATTTACGGAAAGTTCATCTTCGGTCGTACAAAGGTCAATCCAAAGTTCTATCTTCGCCGCACTTATGACAGCTATACGTAATGTAGCCATCATCGCACACGTCGATCATGGCAAAACCACCCTAGTAGATAAAATCCTTCATTATTGCAGTTTGTTTCGCAGCAACGAATCGACCGGTGATTTGATTCTAGACAACAACGATTTGGAACGGGAACGTGGAATTACCATTCTTTCCAAAAACGTTTCGGTTCAATACAAAGGAGTTAAAATTAATTTGATTGATACCCCCGGTCACGCCGATTTCGGAGGCGAAGTTGAACGGGTGTTGAACATGGCGGATGGGGTTTTGTTGTTGGTGGATGCCTTTGAGGGGCCTATGCCTCAAACCCGATACGTATTAAGTAAAGCCTTGGCTTTGGGTAAAAAGCCCATTGTTGTGGTGAACAAGGTAGATAAAGAAAACTGCAGGCCAGATGAGGTACAGGAAGCTGTATTTGATCTGATGTTTAACCTGGAGGCCACCGAAGATCAGTTGGGATTCCGTACCGTGTACGGCTCGGCAAAACAAAATTGGATGGGACCCGATTTTAAAAATCCCACTCAAGATATTGGTTATTTGTTGGACTCTATTTTGGAGGAAATTCCTGCTCCAACACCTCCAGAAGGGAATTTGCAGCTTCAAATTACCAGCATTGATTATTCAAAATACACCGGAAGAATTGCCGTAGGTCGTGTTAATCGCGGCAGCTTATCGGTGAATCAACCCATTAATCTAATGCGGCGCGATGGATCGGCAGCACCCGGAAGAATTAAAGAGATATTTATTTTTGAAGGACTAGGAAAAGCCAAAACCGAACGGGTAGAAGCCGGTGATATATGTGCTGTAGTGGGCTTGGAATCGTTTGAAATTGGTGATACCATTGCCGATTTTGAAGCTCCCGAAGCCATGCCACCCATGCAAATCGACGAACCCACCATGAGCATGGTGTTTACCATCAACAACAGCCCCTTTTATGGACGGGAAGGGCAATTCGTGACCTCGAGGCACTTGCGCGACCGGTTGATGAAGGAAACCGAGAAAAACCTGGCCTTGAAGGTAATGGAAACGGATTCTCAGGATACCTTCTTGGTGTTCGGTCGTGGAATTTTGCACCTTTCCATTTTAATTGAAACCATGCGTAGGGAAGGGTATGAGCTTCAGGTTGGTCAACCCCGCGTTATCATTAAGGAAATTGATGGTAAGAAATGCGAGCCTGTTGAAATTTTAAGCATTGATGTGCCGGAAGAATACAGCGGAAAGGCGATCGAACAGGTGACTCAACGGAAAGGCGAACTGAAAATCATGGAGCCCAAAGGAGATTTGATTCATTTGGAATTTGAAATTCCTTCAAAAGCCCTGATGGGACTTCGAACGGCCCTACTTAACGCCACTGCAGGTGAGGCTGTGGTGAGTCACCGGTTTGAAAGTTACCAACCCATTAAAGGGAATGTACCTGAACGCCAAAACGGCTCGTTGATTGCCCTAGAAACAGGAACAGCGATTGCATATGCTCTCGATAAACTTCAAGATCGGGGTCGATTCTTTGTCGCTCCAGGAGAAGAAGTGTATATGGGGCAAGTGGTGGGTGCACATTCCAGAGACAATGATTTGGTGGTGAACCTGACCAAAACCAAAAAATTAAGCAACGTAAGGGCAAGTGGTACCGACGACAAGGTACAGCTGGCGCCACCCATTCGTTTTTCGTTGGAAGAAAATCTGGAATACATACAGGAAGACGAGTACGTTGAAATTACACCTAAAAGCATGCGTTTGCGAAAGATCCTGCTGGATGAAAACGACCGCAAGCGGGCTTCAAGGTAAGGTGGCGGGAATGGGCTAGACTGTTTGGTTTTAACACTCCTCCTCTGCGTCCTTTGCGCCGGCATAGTGCTCTTTGTGTTTTAAAAAAACGGGTTCAGGCTTAGGTGGCAGTTTTTACCACTAAGTTCGCCAAGGGAGCCGCAATGTGCACAGCGTTTTTGGGGTTGAAAGAGCGTGGTCGTTGTTACTACACCTCCTCTGCGTCCTTTGTGCCGGCATGGTGCTCTTTGTGGTAAAAAAATCCGGTTCAGGATTAGGTGGCAGTTTTCTACCACAAAGTTCCCAAAGGGAGCCGCAACGGGCACAGAGTTTTTGGGGTTGAAAGAGAGCGTAGTTGGTTTACTTGGTTTCCCGAAGCGAGCGCAAAACGCCTTCAAGTTCAATCATATGCGACCGCTTATCCAGCCCGGCAGCAAATACAAATCCGCCACTAAGCCAAATTCGCTGTTTTGATTCATCCAATATGGCATAGAGTAAAAAGGGCCCACCTTTAAATTCATTGCTCATCCGCCACAGGCCCCTCAATTCCATGGCATAATTCCCCTGAATGGTTAAGCTGCTGGAATCGCAAGGCATTCGCGGTTCGATAATGACTCCACTGCCTTGATTTTCTCCTTTAAAATACGCTTGAGTTATGCCGTCTGAAACTTTTTTCAAGTACTTCAGCGAAAACTGCTCTTCTGATGTGTAGGGTATGGAGCTCAGCCAAACCATCTTTTCAATTAAATGTACACTCCCTTTTTCCACCCGCTCGGCGCTGTATTGAAACGCACAGACCTTGGAATTTTGTATAACGGGGCGAAAAACGGAGGGAATGGCCAATTCAATTCCCATGCGCTGAGTTAGGGTGTCATTGCAAGATTTACACAGGTTTTTGGCTCGTATGGACTGGGCGGTTACCCGTCCGTCTTTTTCTTTTAATCGAGATAGAATTTCTGTTCGATGGGCACGGAAGGCCGCCAACCATTCATTGGGATGATTGGCTTTAAGTCGAATGACCAATTGGGGCGTCGAAAAGGCATCATCTGCAAATTCCAGGGTAGGTTGTCCGGCGGGATGCCGATCTGAAATCACGACAATGAAGACATTCTTTTGCCAGCGCAGATTGCCTGAAAAGTCCTTGGGAGAAATTCGACTGATTTTCCACAGCGGTTCCACCTGCGGCAATCCCGGATATTCCTGCTGAAAAAAGGTTCTTAAGGTGTCGCCCAAGGCATGATTTCTCCAAAAATCATCCTCCACCACCAGCATCAAATCTCCTTCTGGCCCAATTGCTTTGGGACGGTATGGAGTAGATTCACCTCCACAAGAAATGAGCAATATAGCCCAAACTAAACCCAATAACCTCATTTTATTTTCAGTCGTTGCCCTATCCTAAGTCCATCGCTTTTAAGTCCATTTTTTGACTTGATGGCTTCAGGAGTGGTATTGTATTTTCTGGCAACCGCCCATAAAGTTTCACCTGATTTAACAGTGTGATAGACAGCTGGCGGAGCATTGGATGTAGTTGGGGTAGCTTCAGGCTCTATTTTTGCAGCAGGGGCCGAGGTGGTATAAACTATCAGGTTTTGACCTAAAAATAAGCGCGGTTTTTCTCCCAATTGATTCCAGGCCGCCAAGGTATCTTCACTTATGCTGTATTTTAAAGCGATAACTTCAAGGGATTCACCCCGCATCACTTTGTGGTAATTGGCATAAAATCCTCGCTCTATAATGCTACTATCTACCGGAGGCTCGGCCCAGGTTCCTGTTACATACCTGTACAACAAGGGCTCATTTACAATAAAATCGCCGATGTAGCTTTTGGGTAAATATACAGGTAGGGGTTTCCATTTTGCGGGTACAAATCCTTGAATGTACATTGGGTTCAACACTTCCAATTCCGTCATTTCAATTCCAAGAACTTCCGAAATTTGCCTTAAGGTCATTTCTTGACGAACGTAAATGCTATCAATCTCATACCGATGGTATTTGGCTTGAACCGCTTTTATGTTGTGGTCGCGGTAATGATTCATAATGTAATTGACCGCAATGAAGGCCGGCACATACCCATTGGTTTCTTTAGGAAGGTAGGGGCGCAATTCCCAATAATCTCGTTTTCCTCCAGAGCGGCGTATGGCTTTGTTTACATTTCCGGGTCCGGCATTGTAGCCGGCCAACGCCAAATGCCAATCGTTTCCGAAGTATTTATACAAATACTTCAAATAAGCTATTGCAGCATCGGTTGCTTTTTCCGGGTCGCAGCGTTCATCTACGTAACTGCTAATTTCCAGGCCCATCAACTTCCCCGTTCCATACATAAATTGCCACAATCCCATGGCGCCGGCCCTTGATTTGGCGGTAGGATTTAAGGCCGATTCGACAATGGCCAAATACTTCAATTCCAAGGGCATGTTGTTTTTTGCCAGTTTCTCTTCAAACATGGGGAAGTAGGTGTTGGCCAACCCCAACATTCTACTTACCGTGCCTCTTCTTCGGTTGGCATACAACTCAATGTAGCCTTTTACAAATGGATTGTAATCCAATTTAAAGGGGGTCGCCTGATCTAATTTTTTAAGCCGTTCCCGATATATTTTATCGGAAAAGTCAGGAATTGAATCTGGGGCATACTGCAAGTTCCGCTGGGTTGAGCCTTCGTTGACCTTTCTGTAATTTTTAAAATAGTTAAGTACATCCAAGCTATCCATCATGGCCAAAACAGGGTCGTCGGCTTTGGGCATTTCCATGGGTTCAACTTGGTCTGCCTGAACCATCAAGGCACTAAAAAAAAAGAAAGTAGGTAAGAGTAGTGTGCGCAACAGCGGAGGAAGGATTTTCATTTTTTCAACAGCGAATCTAATTCATCGAGCAAAGCCTGTATGGTGTCCCAGCGATTTGACTCAACAGGGGAACGACCATTTTCGCTTTTCATTTTCTTTTCGGCCAACATTTTTTTTCGAGCGCCCTCGAGGGTATATCCATGTTCTTTTACCCAATGGTAAATTTCTTTTAAATGCTGTATGTCCTGTTTGGTAAACAACCGATTTCCTTTTCTGTTTTTCTTAGGTTTCAGCACCGGAAATTCCTTTTCCCAAAATCGAATCAGTGATGCATTGACACCCAACATAGCACTGACTTCACCAATGGTGTAGTACAATTTCAGGTCTTCAGGTTGTTTATCTTTCAGGCTCATTTGGCCTAACTTATTGTTGGATACATGGTGTCGGTCCTCAAAGATACATAGCACAATGGAATTGCAAAATCAAATCTACCGCTCTGTTTCCGGTCAATGGCTATTCTGCCCATGTTCGGCCCGAATGATCTGGGCTGCTTTTGATAAGCAATCCACCTGCCGGGCATTGGTGGCTGGCATGGGTTCATTGTTGGGGTTATACCAAATGGATTTTAATCCTGAATTTAGGGCTCCTTGAACATCGGCTTGCCAATCATCGCCAAGCATCCAACTGTATTCAGCTTGGGCTCCGGCACGCTTTAAGGCATGCTGAAATATGCGCGGAGATGGCTTTTTGTGCCCAGCTTTTTCAGAGGTTATAATCTGCTGAAAATAAGGCTCCAGGCCCGATGCTTTTAATTTTATGGACTGTACTTCCTGAAATCCATTGGTGATGATGTGCAAAGGAAATTCACCGTTCAGCTCTTGAATGAGCTCTAAGGCAAAGGGCCGCAATTGGGTTTTTAACGGAGATAAAGTGACATATTCGTTGGCTAATTTTTTTGATAGCGTCCTGTTTTTAAATCCAAATTGCTCCAAGGTCAGGAAAAATCGCTGATGCCTCAGAAAATCCTTTCGAATTTCATTGCGTTGATAGGCGGCCCAACACTGTTCATTGTGGGCTTCGTAGGCTTCTATAAAGGAAGACGGGTCGGGAATAATAGACTCCAATTTAAAGTAATGATAGATTTCCAACAGCGTCTGCCGGGAGTTTGCTTCAAAATCCCACAGCGTCTTATCCAGGTCAAAAAACAAATGAGTTTGCACCTTTCGAAGGTAAGAGGAATTTGGTGTTTTGTGGCATTCGCTTGGCCCTGAGAAGATATATTTTTTTAGGGGGCGGGTAATCTGGCTTTCACCGTTAGTCCGCGTCCACAAGCCAAATGCCCAGCTGGGGCCAGGCCTAAGCACGGCGGACTATCTGTGAAAGCCCGGAACCCGCCCAAAAAATCCCCAAAAAAATCAATTAAAACAGTGGACTCATGGGCCGTAAAATGAGCTCTGTGCTCACCATGTTGGACGGACTTGACCACATTGTGCTTACCCATTTGGCCAGTTCTTCCGCGTCCATCAACTGGTCTTCCTGTATGCCGCTGCCTTGCCATGATCGGGATTGTGTGGAAGATGGAAGCAATTGGCTAACGCGAATTCCATGGGGAATCAGCTCAGACTGGAGTGCCCGCAGGTAGGCTAATAATGCTGCTTTTGACACCGAATATCCCGGTGCTGATCTTCTGGGTTCCAGCGAAATAATGGAATTCATACATATAATATGTCCTCCTTTTCTTGCTTTCATCCAGGGAAGCCAGACCTGCAGCGCTTCTATAATATGGAGAAAATGCAAGCGCAGTTGAGGTTCAATGTGGCCATCGCCCAGTTCATGCATGGGCCCTTCAGCATACTGACCTGCATTAAAAATCAACACATCGGGCAGCGTTTCAGCTGTGAATGCAGAGTCGATAAATTGCTGAGTTTCGTTGGCTTTCGTGAAATCCACGATGAAACCCTCAACTTTAGCCCCATAGTTAGACTGAAGCATATTGACAGCAGGTTCAACCGTCTTGGTCTTCCTGCCAGTGATGCTCACCTGATGGCCTTCTTCCAATGCCTTTTCAGCAATTTTATAGCCGATGCCGGCCGTAGCTCCTGTGATTAAAACGCGCATTTTTTTATTCAAAGGTAAGGTAGTTTCAATTAGTGCGATGCCGTTATCCCCATAAAAATCTATTGGGTGTGTTGGATAATTAAAAAATAAACAGCACCTTTGCAATCCCTAAATGTAGGGTAGGCTTTAATCCTTAAAGTATTGATATGCCAACAATCCAACAGCTGGTGCGAAAAGGACGCACCCAAGTAGTAAAGAAAAGTAAGTCCATCGCTCTGGATTCATGTCCTCAGCGCCGTGGCGTTTGCGTTCGTGTGTACACCACCACGCCCAAAAAACCAAACTCAGCCCTTCGCAAGGTGGCCCGGGTTCGCTTGACCAATCAACGTGAAGTGAATGCCTATATTCCTGGAGAAGGTCACAATTTGCAGGAGCACAGTATTGTGTTGGTGCGCGGAGGAAGGGTTAAAGATTTACCTGGAGTTCGTTACCACATTGTTCGTGGGGCTCTTGATACCGCTGGTGTTGAAGGCCGTAACCAACGCCGAAGCAAATATGGCACCAAGCGGCCTAAAGTCAAAAAGAGCTAATTAACTTGCTGAATAGACCTTTTCACCGATGAGAAAATCGAAACCAAAAAAGCGCATCATTCTTCCAGATCCTAAATTTAAGGATACACTGGTGACCAAGTTTGTAAACAACTTGATGTTGAGCGGAAAAAAACAAACCTCGTACGAAATTTTTTACGAGTCCATTGAAATCATTAGCAACCGTATGGCCGACGAGCCCTCTCCACTTGACGTGTGGAAAAAGGCTCTGGAAAATGTAACTCCTGCTGTTGAGGTACGTTCGCGCCGCGTGGGTGGGGCAACCTTTCAGATTCCTCAAGAAATTCGTCCATCGCGGCGCTTGTCTTTGGGTATGAAATGGATGATTCTTGCTGCCCGCAAACGCAACGACAAATCCATGGCTCAAAAGTTGGCCAATGAGGTTATGGCGGCCTTCAACAACGAAGGTGGAGCCTACAAAAAGAAAGAAGATACCCACCGTATGGCCGAAGCCAACAAGGCTTTCTCTCATTTCCGTTTTTAATTTTTACCCTTTTCCTCTCTCGATCCTATGGCACGTGATTTAAAATTCACCCGAAATATTGGTATATCCGCTCACATTGATGCAGGTAAAACAACTACCTCTGAGCGTATTCTGTATTACACAGGTAAAACCCACAAAATTGGTGAGGTGCATGATGGTGCAGCTACCATGGACTGGATGGTGCAAGAGCAGGAGAGGGGAATCACAATTACCTCTGCCGCAACCACCTGTTTTTGGAGTTTTCCAACACAGCAAGGACAGGCCATTTCCGGTGAAACCAAGCAGTATCAAATTAACATTATTGACACTCCGGGTCACGTTGACTTTACCGTTGAGGTAGAGCGTTCTCTACGTGTATTGGATGGTGCGGTTGCTTTATTTTGCGCTGTAGGTGGTGTTGAACCGCAATCGGAAACGGTATGGCGTCAGATGAATAAGTATGAAGTACCTCGCATTGGTTTCGTGAATAAAATGGACCGTGCCGGAGCCGATTTCTTTTCTGTAGTTGAACATGTTAAAACCCGTTTGGGTGCTAAGCCTGTGCCACTTCAAGTGCCCATAGGAGCTGAAGATAGCTTCAAGGGAGTTGTAGATTTAATTACCCAACAAGGGATTATTTGGGATGAAGCTTCAGAAGGAGCCAAATATGAAATTATTGACATTCCGGCTGATTTAGCTGCGGATGTAGAACATTGGAGAAACTATTTATTGGAAACCGTTGCTGAGTATGACGACCGGTTGATGGAAAAGTTTTTCGATGATCCCTCTACCATTACTGAAGAAGAGATTCATACTGCAATACGCCGCGCCACCTTGGCCATTGATATTGTACCTATGATGTGTGGTTCTGCCTTCAAGAATAAGGGCGTGCAAACCATGTTGGATGGCGTCATTCGGTATTTGCCTTCTCCCATGGATATTGAAGCCGTTAAGGGAATCAATCCTGACACGGATGAAGAAGAGTTTCGTCGCCCTGATGCAGCCGAGCCTATGGCAGCTTTGGCATTTAAAATTGCTACCGATCCTTTCGTTGGTCGTTTGTGCTTCTTTAGAATGTATTCCGGCCGTCTTGACGCCGGTAGCTATGTAATGAACGTTCGTACCGGAAATAAAGAGCGGATATCCCGTATTTTCCAAATGCACTCCAATAAGCAAAATCCGATTGATTTCATTGAAGCGGGTGATATTGGTGCCGGGGTAGGTTTTAAGGACATTCGTACTGGAGATACCTTGTGCGATGAGAAAAAGCCAATTACGCTTGAAGCCATGAGTTTCCCCGATCCTGTTATTGGAGTTGCCATTGAGCCCAAGACTCAGGCCGATGTGGATAAATTGGGAAATGCCTTATCGAAATTGGCTGAAGAAGATCCGACATTCCGGGTTCATACCGATGAGGATAGCAACCAGACCATTATTGAAGGAATGGGTGAATTGCACCTTGAAATTATTTTAGATCGTTTAAAACGGGAGTTTAAAGTTGAATGCAACCAAGGTGCTCCTCAGGTAGCATACAAAGAAGCCATCACAGGTAAAGTTTCGCACCGTGAGGTGTATAAGAAACAAACAGGTGGTCGGGGTAAGTTTGCTGATATTCAGTTTTCGTTGGAGCCTCGTCCAGATGGTCAACCCGGTTTGGAATTTGTAGATGAAGTTAAAGGTGGAAATATTCCCCGCGAATATATTCCATCTGTTCAAAAAGGCTTCGAGGCTTCTATGCAAAATGGCGTATTGGCAGGATTCCCTGTTACATCGCTTCGGGTAACACTAACCGATGGTTCTTACCATGCGGTTGACTCGGATTCTTTATCCTTTGAATTGTGTGCTAAATTAGCGTACAGAGAGGCCATGCCTAATGCCAAGCCTATATTGCTTGAGCCCATTATGAAAGTCGAGGTTGTTACTCCAGAAGAAAATATGGGTGATGTTGTTGGTGACTTGAATCGCCGTCGAGGTCAAATTGATGGGATGGACAGCAGAGGGAATGCAAAAGTTGTAAAGGCAAAAGTTCCCTTGAGCGAAATGTTTGGTTATGTTACCTCTTTGCGCACCATTACCTCGGGCCGTGCAAGTTCTACCATGGAATTTAGCCATTATGACCCCGCACCTCGCAACATCCAGGAAGATGTGGTGACTAAAGTTAAAGGCAAAAAGAATTAATACATTAAACCGATATAATTAACTCCCTGCTATTGGATTTTAAAACAAAGATTTGCACCTTTGCAATCCCAAAAATAGGGCCAGAACAACAAGGTATTGAGTTATGAGTCAAAAAATTCGCATCAAGCTTAAATCGTACGACTACAACTTGGTTGACAAGTCGGCTGAGAAGATTGTTAAGACGGTTAAGAGTACAGGTGCTGTGGTGAATGGTCCTATTCCCTTACCCACACACAAACGGATTTATACCGTTTTGCGCTCGCCTCACGTCAATAAGAAGAGCCGTGAACAGTTTCAATTGTGTTCCTATAAGCGGTTGATGGATATTTACAGTACATCTTCTAAAACCATTGATGCCCTTATGAAGCTTGAATTGCCAAGCGGAGTAGAGGTCGAGATTAAAGTGTAGTTTAAACCAATACGATCTGCTTCAAGAACGGGTTCGGCGTTCCGCTGAAGCGCTTAAATCAAATTAATTATGTCCGGAATCATTGGAAAAAAAATTGGGATGACTAGCATCTTCGACGAGAATGGTAAGGCCATTGCTTGTACGGTGATAGAAGCTGGTCCTTGTGTTGTTAGCCAGTTAAAGACGGTTGAACGCGATGGTTATTCTGCAGTTCAATTGGCTTATGGTGAGCGCAAGGTAAAAAACATGAATAAGGCTCAACAAGGGCACCTTAAAAAAGTGGGTAAAGAATCGGCGTCCGTTATTCGGGAGTTTCGGTATTTTTCCGGTGATCGAACCCTAGGTGAGAAGGTGGACGTTGGTCTTTTCGAGGTTGGTGATTACGTTGATGTAGTTGCTAATTCTAAGGGAAAAGGGTTTCAAGGTGTGGTTAAGCGTCATGGTTTTAGTGGTGTTGGAGGCCGTACTCATGGTCAACATAACCGTCAACGCCACCCAGGTTCTTTGGGCGCCTCTTCTTTCCCAAGCCGAGTGTTTAAAGGCATGCGTATGGCAGGTCAAACAGGTAATGCCCGTGTTAAGGCCATTAACTTACGTGTTTTGCAAGTTATCCCCGAGAAAAATATTTTGGTTGTTAGTGGTTGCTGCCCAGGTAGCAAAGGAGCTATTGTAACCATTGAAAAATAAGGAACGAAATGGAAATCTCAGTTTTTTCAATAGACGGTAAGGACACCGGTCGCAAAGTCAATTTAGACGAAGCAGTTTTTGGTTGTGAACCCAATGACCATGCTATTTATTTGGATGTGAAGCAATTTATGGCCAATGCTCGTCAGGGGACTCATAAAACCAAGCAGCGCAATGAGGTGCATGGAAGTACTCGGAAGCTTCACAAGCAAAAGGGTACAGGTGGATCCAGAAAGGGGAGCATTAAAAACCCATTGTACCGCGGAGGTGGTCGTATTTTTGGTCCTGAACCAAGGGATTATTCATTTAAACTGAATAAAAAATTAAAGCGTTTGGCACGCCGGTCTGCTTTATCCTATAAAACACAAAACAATGCTTTTACCGTAGTTGAAGGTATGAATTTTGAAATGCCGAAAACGAAGGACTTTATAGCATTCTTATCTTCTTTTTCGGCCAACGAAAGAAAAGTTTTAGTGGTAGTACAAGAAACCCACAGCAATGCTTTTTTGAGCGCTAGAAATTTGCCAGGAGCAAATGTAATTAGTGCCTCTGAATTGAATACGTACGAAATTATGGATGCAGAGCGTGTTTTTGTTGAAGAACAGAGCCTGCCCGTACTTGAGAAACTTTTAAGTGCATAATTATGAGCAGCATTATTATTAAACCATTGGTTACTGAAAAGATTACCGCTGCGGGAGAAAAATTCAACCGGTACGGATTTCTTGTCGATCCAAAAGCCGATAAGGCTCAGATTCGGGTTGCAATTCAATCCTTGTATGGGGTAGAAGTTTCACGTGTACATACCATGAATTACATTGGAGATAAGGTAATTCGATATACCAAGAAGAATGTGTTGAAGGGCCGTAAAAACGCCTATAAAAAAGCAGTTGTCACTTTGAAGGAAGGTCAGAATATTGATCTTTTCGCAAATATCTAAAGTTATGGGCCTAAGAAAATTCAATCCAATAACCCCAGGCACTCGGTATAAAGTAATTAGCGATTTCGCTACCCTTACTACTGATACTCCTGAAAAGTCATTAACCAAACCCAACCATAAGTCTGGAGGAAGGAATGGCAGTGGTAAAATGACCATGCGCCAAATGGGTGGTGGTCATAAGCGGAAATACCGCGTTATTGACTTTAAACGCAATAAGCCAGGTATTCCCGCTGTAGTTAAAACCATCGAATATGACCCCAACCGTACGGCTCGTATCGCTCTTGTAGTATATGCAGATGGTGAAAAGAGGTATATTATTGCTCCTCAAGGATTGCAAGTTGGAACTACAATTCATTCGGGACCTGGTTCAAATCCTGAAGTTGGAAATGCTTTGCCATTGTCTGAAATTCCATTGGGTACCACGATACATAACATCGAAATGCAACCTGGCCGTGGAGCAGCCCTTTGCCGCAGTGCGGGTTCAAGTGCTCAGTTGTCTGCCAGAGATGGAAAGTATGCAGTATTGAAAATGCCCAGTGGGGAACAACGTATGATTTTGGTGACCTGTCTGGCCGTTATTGGTTCAGTTTCGAATGCCGATCACAGCTTAAATGTACACGGTAAAGCTGGTCGTAAACGCTGGTTAGGACGTCGCCCACGGGTTCGTGGTGTGGCTATGAACCCTGTTGATCACCCGATGGGCGGTGGAGAAGGACGCTCTAGTGGCGGCCACCCAAGAAGCCGTAAAGGGCTGATTGCTAAAGGTTACAAAACCCGCAGCAAGAAAAAACATTCTTCTAAATATATTCTTGAAAAACGTAAGTAATTCGCATGGCACGTTCACTAAAAAAAGGTCCGTTTGTTGATTTCAAGCTTGAAAAGAGAGCTGTTGAAATGAATAGTGGTGGAAAGAAATCTGTCATTAAAACTTGGTCCAGACGTTCAATGATTATCCCTGATTTTGTAGGGCATACCATTGCAGTTCATAATGGAAATAAACATATCCCGGTTTTTGTTACCGAAAATATGGTAGGTCATAAATTAGGAGAATTTAGTCCTACGCGTACTTGGAGAGGTCATGCTGGCCAACGCAAAGACAAAGGGAAGAAATAATTACGATAGAGTATAGAGCCTTATGGGAAATCGGAAAAAAACGGCAGCTGATGCCAGAAAACAAGCCAACAAAACCCGCTATTTTGCGCGTTTGATGGATTATCCAACCTCACCGCGTAAAATGCGTTTAGTGGCGGATTTAATTCGTGGAATGGATGCCAACAAAGCTTTGGACGTGCTTCAATTTACATCCAAAGCCGCCGCAACTCCAATGTCTAAGTTATTGAAGTCGGCCATTTCTAATTTTGAACAAAAGAGCGGTCTGAGGGCCGACGAGGCTTCCCTTTTTGTAAGCGAAGTATTTGTCGATCAATCCAAAACCTTAAAGCGGGTACAGCCTGCTCCTCAAGGTCGAGCACACCGTGTTCGTAAGCGCAGCAATCATGTTACCCTGGCCGTGGCTCCAAAAGCAGGCGACAATTCTTCCAATTCTAATAATTCAGATAACGCGTAAGTATCATGGGACAAAAGACTAACCCAATTGGGAATCGACTAGGTTACATCCGCGGATGGGAATCCAACTGGTATGGTGGTAAGAAGTATACCGAGAAATTAGTGGAGGACGATAAAATCCGGAATTACATTCGTGCGCGTTTATCCAGTGCCAGCATTTCTAAAATTGTAATTGAACGTACGTTAAAGATGGTCACTGTGACCATTCATACAGCGCGCCCAGGAATCATTATTGGAAAACAGGGTCAAGAAGTAGAGCGTTTAAAAGAAGAATTAAAGAAACTGACCCGCAAAGAGGTTGGTATCAACATTGCCGAAATTAAACGACCTGAGTTGGATGCACGTCTGGTGGCTGAAAATATTGCTAAACAATTGGAAGGCCGCGTTAATTATCGCCGTGCTCTTAAAATGGCCATAGCCTCTACCATGAGTATGCAGGCAGAAGGCATCAAAATTGCAGTTGCAGGGCGTCTAGGTGGTGTAGAGATTGCTCGGGGTGATTCGTATAAAAAGGGTAGAATTCCTTTGCATACGTTCCGTGCTGATATCGATTATGCCCGTGCCGAAGCCCATACAACCTATGGTCGGATTGGCGTTAAGGTTTGGATAATGCTGGGAGAAGTATATGGCCGCCGTGATTTATCTCCAAACATTGGAGTTCAAAAACAAGGTCCAAAATCTCCAACTGGAGTATCTGCACCAAGATCGAAGCGCAAAAGAATTTAAGTTAACTGATTTTCAGATTTAAGTTATGTTACAACCAAAACGTACTAAATACAGAAAGGTCCAAAAAGGACGAATGAAAGGTATAGCACATCGTGGGCATACCATTTCCTTTGGGTCTTTTGGATTAAAGTCACTCGATACCGTTTGGATGACCTCCCGTCAAATCGAAGCTGCTAGGGTAGCTTTAAACCGCTACATGAAAAGGGAAGGGCAGGTTTGGATTCGTGTTTTTCCTGATAAGCCAATTACCAAAAAACCTGCGGAAGTACGTATGGGTAAAGGAAAAGGTAATCCTGAATATTGGGCTGCTGTAGTTAAACCTGGGCATATCCTTTTCGAAATCGATGGAGTACCTATGGAGGTAGCTCAAGAGGCTCTTCGTTTAGCGGCTCAAAAGCTTCCGGTTAAAACAAAATTTATCACCCGTAACGATTACGAGGCTTAATTTTACGCCATGAAAAATATAGATATACGAGCTCTTTCTGATTCAGAATTGAACGATAAAGTTAGCATTGAAGCAACTCAGTTGCTCAAGCTGAAGTTAAACCATGCCGTTGTGAATTTAGACAATCCCAAGTCCATAGAAACCCAACGGAAATTGGTGGCAAGATTGAAAACTGAACAGCGTCAGCGGCTTTCCAAGTAAACTTGGGTTGCAATTGCCTTGATACCGCCTGCAGTTTCTGCCGGCGGTTCTTTTTTGCACTTAAAAAAATGAATTATCACTTGTATTTTTAAAAATAAAACTGCACCTTTGCAATCCCTAAATTGGGGGCAGAATAAATATGTAATCGACCGCCGGTTATGACTGAACGGAAAACTAGAAAAGAAAAAACAGGAGTTGTTGTTAGCAACAAAATGGAGAAATCCATCATTGTTTCTGTTGAGCGTCGGGTTAAACACCCTAAATACGGAAAGTTTGTGAAGTTGACTTCCAAATTCCACGCACACGACGAGCGCAACGAGTGCAACATTGGTGATACTGTTTCTATTATGGAGACGCGTCCCCTTAGTAAAACTAAAAACTGGCGTCTGGTTCAAATTTTGGAACGAGCTAAGTAATTGAAGTATGATACAGCAGGAATCAAGATTGAAAGTTGCCGATAACAGTGGAGCCAAAGAGGTTCTTTGTATTCGGGTTTTGGGAGGTACCAAACGCAGGTACGCTTCTATCGGAGATACAATTGTAGTTTCAATTAAGGATGCTCTACCCTCTGGTAACGTCAAAAAGGGAGCTGTTACCAAAGCAGTTGTTGTGCGTACCAAAAAGGAAGTAAAAAGGATGGATGGTTCTTACATCCGTTTTGACGACAATGCCGTGGTTTTACTTAATGCCCAGGGCGAGATGCGCGGCACTCGGATTTTCGGTCCTGTTGCTCGTGAATTACGGGAAAAGCAATTTATGAAGATTGTTTCATTGGCACCCGAGGTGCTTTAATCAGATTGGCCGTATGCAAACTAAATTAAAATTAAAAAAAGGCGATATCGTTGTAGTGATTGCCGGTAACCATAAGGGTGCTTCAGGAGCGATTAAATCCATCGATCGTGGAACACATCGTGTAGTGGTTGAAGGTGTAAATATGGTTAAGCGCCATACCAAGCCAAGTCCACAGCAACCTGAAGGTAAAATCGTTGAAAAGGAAGCCTCCCTTCATATTTCCAATGTGATGTTAAAGGTAGGTGACGTTGCTACCCGTGTTGGTCGCAAAATGGATGATGCCGGTGAAAAACTAGTTCGTTACGCAAAGAAAACCGCCGAAGTAATTAAGTGATGAGTACTCCACGATTATTAACCAAGTACAAAGAGGAAATCGTTCCTGCCTTATTTAAGGAGCAAGGGTATAAATCCATTATGCAAGTTCCACGTTTAACCAAAATCGTGATTAGTCAGGGTCTGGGAGCTGCTGTGGGTGACAAGCGTATGGTGGATGTTGCCGTTCAGGAACTTTCTTTGATTTCAGGTCAGAAAGCCATTTCTACCAAATCCAAAAAGGATATTTCAAATTTTAAGTTGCGTAAAGGTATGCCTATCGGAACTAAAGTTACGCTTCGTGGTGTGCGTATGTACGAGTTCCTTGATCGGTTTGTATCTATCTCTTTACCGCGTGTTCGTGACTTCAAAGGAGTATCTGCAAAGGGCTTTGATGGCCGTGGAAACTATAACCTTGGAATAACAGAACAACTTATTTTTCCGGAGATTGATATTGACAAAGTCTCTAAAATTAACGGAATGGATATCACTTTCGTGACTACAGCTCCAACGGACAAAGAAGGTTATGCCTTATTGTTGGCCTTTGGTTTGCCTTTTGATAATATTAAACATTCCCAGAATTAAGCGGATATGGCTAAGGAATCAATGAAAGCGCGCGAGCGCAAACGTGAAAGAATGGCGGCGAAGTTTGCTGCTAAACGTCAGGCTCTTAAAGAGGCTGGTGATTATCAAGGATTGGCGTTGTTGCCAAGGAACTCTTCTAAGGTTCGTTTGCACAACAGATGTCAATTAACAGGACGCCCTCGCGGATTTATGCGTCAATTCGGAATTTCTCGGGTTTTATTTCGCCAAATGGCCAATGAAGGTAAAATTCCCGGTGTAACTAAAGCTAGCTGGTAAGTATCATGGATCCAATTGCAGATTTTTTAACCCGAGTACGCAACGGTATTAAAGCCAGACATCGCGTAGTTGAAGTTCCCGCTTCAAATATGAAAAAGGGAATTACTGAAATTTTGTTTAATCAAGGTTATATCCTTTCCTACAAGTTCGAAGATATAGCACCTCAAGGCGTCATTAAAATTGCGCTTAAATACCATCCTGTTACCAAAGCCTCAGCGATTAAGCATTTGTCAAGAGTGTCTCGTCCTGGCTTACGGCAGTATTCTGGTGCTGAAAATCTTCCTCGCGTTTTAAATGGTCTGGGTATAGCTATTGTTTCTACATCCAAAGGTTTAATGACAGATAAGGATGCTCGCTCTCAAAACTTGGGAGGAGAGGTGTTGTGTAAGATTTACTAAAGAATTGAATTATGTCACGTATAGGTAAATCCCCTATTCAAATTCCCGCTAAGGTCAACGTTGAGATTCTTAAGGGCAACCTTGTTGTTGTAAAAGGCCCTTTGGGCGAATTGCAACAACCAGTTCATCCAGATATTAATTTGGACATTACCGATGGTGTTTTGACCGTAAGCCGTCCCACCGATCAGCCTCGTCATCGCGCCATGCATGGCTTGTACCGTTCTCTAATTTTCAATATGGTCAAAGGAGTTTCCGATGGTTATGAAATCAATATGGAATTGGTCGGGGTTGGTTATCGGGCAGAAACCCGTGGCCAGGTATTGGATATCTCTGTAGGATATTCACACAACATTGTGTTTGAGCTTCCAAGTGAAATAAAAGTTGAGGCCAAAACGGAAAAAGGTAAGGCACCTCTGGTTACTCTTAAATCATTCGATAAGCAATTGGTAGGTCAGGTAGCTGCAAAAATTCGCAGCTTTAGAAAGCCAGAGCCATATAAAGGAAAAGGTATTCGCTTCCAAGGTGAAGCCGTTCGCCGGAAAGCAGGTAAGTCTGCCGGTAAGAAATAAAGTATAAATCAACGTCAGCTATGGCACAAGATAAACAAATACGTAGAAAGAAAATTCACTATCGAATTCGTAAAACAGCCGTGGGCTCTGCTACGAGACCACGATTGTCTGTGTATAGGAGCAATAAAGAAATTTATGCTCAATTGATAGATGATTTGAAGGGGCATACTCTTGCCTCTGCTTCTTCCTCCGAAAAAGGGTTTGATAAGAAGTCAACGAAAGTGGAGCAAGCTCAAAATGTTGGGAAGGCTATAGCTGAGCGTGCTGCCGCTATAGGAATTGCTGATGTTCAGTTTGACCGAAGTGGTTATTTGTATCATGGACGAGTTAAAGCTTTAGCTGAAGGCGCTCGTGAAGGTGGTTTAAAATTCTAAATGCATTATGTCACAGTCTAGTTTAAAAAGGGTTAAAGCCACTGAAATTGAATTGAAAGACCGATTGGTCGCCATCAATCGTGTTACAAAAGTGAACAAGGGTGGTCGCCACTTTTCGTTCTCAGCTATTGTTGTGGTTGGGAATGAGAATGGTGTTGTTGGATATGGTTTAGGTAAGGCCAACGAGGTTACTGAGGCCATCGCTAAAGCAGTTGATGACGCAAAAAAGAATTTAATCAAGGTCCCTGTTCATAAAGGAACTATCCCACATGAGGTTTTAGCTAAGTATGGGTCTTCATTGGTTTTAATGAAGCCTGCAGCTTCCGGAACTGGAGTTATTGCTGGTGGAGCCATGCGTGCGGTACTTGAATCGGTGGGAGTGCGCGATGTTTTATGTAAAAGCAAAGGCAGTTCCAATCCTCATAACGTAGTTAAGGCTACTATTGAGGGCTTGGCTAGTCTTCGTGATGCGTTTACTGTGGCCAATGAGCGTGGTTTACCTTTGTCTAATGTTTTTAATGGATAAGATATGTCGACTACAGTTTCTATTAAACTTGTCCGTTCTGCGATTAATCGCCCCGAACGTCAAAAACTAACCTTACAAGCCTTGGGTTTGAAACGGTTAAATCAATCGGTTAATCATAACTTAACTCCTCAAATCGAGGGTATGATTAGCAAAGTTTCTCACCTTGTAGTTGTCGAAAAAACGTCTTGATTATGAATCTTTCGAATTTAAAACCAGCGGCCGGAGCCGTTCATAACAGTAAGCGTCTTGGACGTGGAGAGGGTTCCGCACGCGGTGGTACATCTGCACGAGGTCACAAAGGCGCTAAGTCCCGTTCAGGATATTCCAAGAAGATTGGATTCGAAGGGGGACAAATGCCCATTCAACGTCGCTTACCTAAATTTGGGTTTAAGAATTTCAATCGAGTGGAATACAAACCCTTGAATCTAGATGTTCTTCAATCGTTGGCGACAGACAAGGGTTTGACCGAAATTAATCTTGAAACTCTTCGTTCCAACGGCCTAATCTCTAAAAATGATTTGGTTAAAGTTCTTGGACGTGGTCAAATTTCAGCTTCGGTAAACGTTAAAGTACATGCATTTTCTAAATCTGCTGCTGAAGCCATTCAAAAGGCCGGCGGTTCTATCGTAGAGATTTGATTTACCACTCATGAAAGGCTTGATTCAGAAATTAAAGGATATTTGGAAAATCCAGGAGTTAAAGGAACGGATCCTTACAACTATTTTATTGGTTGCTGTGTATCGTTTGGGTTCCTTTATTGTGCTTCCTGGAATTGATACCGATGCTTTAGCTCGTGCCGTTAGCGAACAGCAAGGGGCCAATATTCTTGACTTAATCAATGTCCTTACCGGTGGTGCTTTTGCCAAAGCTTCTATTTTTGCTCTTGGCATTATGCCGTACATTTCCGCCAGCATCATTATTCAATTGCTCGGTGTGGCCGTTCCCTACTTTCAAAAATTGCAAAAGGATGAAAGTGGAAGGAATCAAATGAATCAAATTACCAGAGGCCTTACTGTTCTGATTACGCTGGCTCAAGCTCCTAGTTATTTGTCTACCTATGTCCCTGCCAATGCCCACTTAAATACCACTTCATGGTGGATTCTTGCTGTAACAATATTGGTTGCAGGTACAATTTTTGTAATGTGGTTGGGAGAACGTATTACCGATCGTGGTATTGGTAACGGTACTTCTTTAATCATCATGATTGGAATCATTGCCACTTTGCCCCGGGGCCTTCGCGATGAATTCCTATCCAAAGCAGCTCCAGATGGTGGAGGTTTGGTTCTGTTTTTATTGGAAATGGTCATATTGTTGGCTGTTGTTATCCTCTCCATTCTTCTGGTTCAAGGGGTACGGAAAATTCCAGTTCATGCTGCCAAGCGTGTTGCAGGGAATCGTATGTATGGTGGTGCACGCTCGTACCTTCCCATTAAAGTGAATTCTAGTGGTGTAATGCCAATTATTTTTGCTCAGGCTATTATGTTTGTTCCTATTGTATTGGCTGGGTTCGCTTCTGAAGGTAATGCTTTCGTGATGGCTTTTTCTGACTACACTGGCTTTTGGTACAATTTGGTCTTTGGTTTGATGATTGTATTGTTTACCTATTTCTATACGGCAATCATCATCAATCCTCAACAAATGGCAGACGCGTTAAAACGTGAGGGTAGTTTCATTCCTGGTGTTAAACCTGGTAAAAAAACAGCCGAATACATCGATTATGTTATTTCTCACATCACCTTACCTGGTTCTATTTTCTTGGCCGTAGTAGCTATACTTCCAGCTTTTGCTACCAAAGCCAATGTTAATCCTTCTTTCGCACAATTTTATGGCGGCACCTCACTACTTATTCTTGTAGGTGTTGTTTTAGATACATTAGCTCAAATCGATGTCTACCTTAAAAACCGTCAACTTGACGGTTTAATGAAAGGTGGTCGCGTTCGTGGGCGAATGACTGCAGGATACAATCCTACCGTTTGATTCTATGGGTATTCCCATAAAATCGAGCGAACAGATTGAGTTGTGCAGATTGAGTTCTTTGCTTGTTGAAAAGACGCTGGCAGCTGTCGCATCGTTTATTCGTCCTGGGATTACAGGATTAGAAGTAGATCGACTAGCTGATGGGTTTATCCGAGATCATGGTGCAGTTCCCTCGTTTAAGAACTACAATGGCTTTCCGTATTCCATTTGTTTTTCTGTAAACGAACATGTTGTTCATGGCTTTCCTTCTAAAAGCCCAATTCAAGATGGGGATATTGTTTCCGTAGATATTGGTGTCTATCTTAATGGTTTCCATGGTGATTTTGCCTATACATTTGCTGTAGGCGAGGTGGATGATTCAATTATGAATCTTCTACGTGTAACTAAAAGAGCTGCTTTTTTAGGAGTAGAACGGGCCATTCAAGGAAATCGGGTAGGCGCTATTTCTGAGGCAATTCAAAGCTATACTGAAAAGTTTGGTTTTGGTGTTGTTCGAGAGTTGGTTGGTCATGGAGTAGGAGAGAACCTTCATGAATCTCCAGAAGTGCCTAACTATGGGAAAAAGTTTTCTGGCCCTGTGCTTAGAAAAGGAATGGTTTTGGCCATCGAACCTATGATTAATCTTGGTAAGAAAGAGGTTAATGTTTTGGAAGATGGTTGGACTATTGTAACCCGAGATCGTAAGCCCTCAGCGCATTTTGAACACAACGTGGCTGTTGGTGTAAATCAGTTTGATTTACTTAGCAGTTATGTTGAAATTGAAAAAAATATACGTAAAAATTCGAACTTAATGTTCGTGGATTAAATATGGCAAAACAATCGTCTATAGAACAAGACGGAGTAATCATTGAGGCATTGTCGAATGCAATGTTTCGTGTTGAACTGGAGAATGGGCATGTGATTATTTCACACATCTCCGGTAAGATGCGAATGAACTACATTCGAATTCTTCCCGGTGATAAAGTAAGGGTGCAAATGTCTCCTTACGACTTGTCAAAAGGACGCATAGTATACAGATATAAATAACAGTTGAGATGAAAGTTAAAGCATCCATTAAAAAACGCAGTGCAGACTGCAAAATCGTACGCCGCAAGGGTCGGTTGTACGTTATTAATAAGAAAAACCCCAAATTCAAACAACGGCAGGGTTAATCCCCTCCGGTAAATTCACATTCTATGGCAAGGATTTCTGGTATAGATCTTCCAAGGAACAAGCGCGGCGAAATTGGCTTGACCTACATCTATGGTATTGGTCGCAAATCGGCTCAGCGCATTCTTAACTCCGCAGGTATACATCTGGATAAAAAAGTCCAAGATTGGTCTGATGATGAATTGAGTGCAATTCGTAATCTGATAAACGCCGACTTTAAGGTAGAAGGAGCTCTCCGCTCTGAAGTACAATTAAATATTAAGCGGTTAATGGATATTGGTTGTTATCGGGGTATACGGCACCGAAATGGTTTGCCCGTTCGCGGTCAAAAAACCAAAAACAATTGCCGCACACGCAAGGGTAAGAAAAAGACGGTTCCTAATAAGAAGAAGGTTACCAAATAATCGTTAACGAATTGAGTCATGGCGAAACAAAAAACGCATAAAAAGAAGGTTAAGGTAGAGTCCGTAGGTCAATGCCATATTAATGCTACCTTCAACAACATTATTATTTCTTTAACCAACAACCAAGGGCAGGTGATTTCTTGGAGCAGTGCTGGTAAAATGGGTTTCCGAGGGTCTAAAAAAAATACCCCTTATGCCGCCCAACTTGCAGCAGCAGATTGTTCTAAGGAAGCTCATGATTTGGGATTACGTCGGGTGAAAGTGTACGTTAAAGGTCCAGGGGGTGGTAGAGAGTCCGCCATTCGTACCGTGCACAATGCCGGTATTGAGGTTACTGAAATTGTAGATATCACTCCTCTTCCTCACAACGGTTGTCGGCCCCCAAAACGTCGTCGCGTTTAATTTTTTTCAACGAATAGATTACAAGCATCATGGCAAGATATAGAGGCCCCAAAGCAAAAATTGCGCGTCGTTTTCGCGATCCTATTTTCGGCGAGTCAAAATCGCTGCAACGTAAAAACTATCCTCCCGGAATGCATGGTCCTTCCAAGCGTAGGAAAAAACAGTCGGAGTACGCTATTCAGCTTCAAGAAAAGCAAAAGGCAAAATACACCTATGGTATTCTTGAACGTCAATTCCGAAAAATGTTCGAGCGGGCTAGCAGCCTAAAAGGCATTACAGGTGAAAACTTGTTGATGCTCTGCGAAAGCCGTTTAGATAATGTGGTTTATCGTATGGGTCTTGCAAATACCCGCGATGGAGCCCGTCAATTGGTTAGCCACAAGCACATCACCGTAAATGGTGAAATTACCAATATCCCTTCGATGATCCTTCGCCCTGGTGATAAAGTTGGTGTTCGTGAACGTTCGAAAAGCCTTAGTGTTATTTCCAATGCATTAGGCTCTACCTCCAATCGTCTGGATTGGGTCAGCTTCGACACTCAATCCATGGAAGGTGTTTTTATTTCTTCTCCCCACCGTGAACAAATTCCTGAAAACATCAAGGAACAGCTCATCGT
>JAQCBQ010000178.1 GCA_027621385.1 Bacteroidota bacterium
GAGTTGGCCAAATAAAAGATTAAAATGCTTGCCGAAGCCACTATAGATGGCACCACTCGAGCGGAACAAATCGCAGAAAATGCCAACAATTCCTTAGGCGATTTGCGAAACGCCCAAATGGGGGTCTTCCAAATTACAGCTCAAAATGGAGGAGAGGATTATTCTTGGGGAGGCACCTTCAATACCTCGGCCATGTATAAAACAGCATCGGTTACAGTCCGGCTGGAATTTGGCGTGGACTAATTGCCTTAGTTCTCCTCCAATCCATCTAAAATCTTCTGTACATCCACTTCTGTTTTGCTTAAAATCTCTTTGCATTTTTGAATCAATACGGAAGCCCTTTTCACTTTGCTGGCCAATTCATCGACTCCAATTTCACCGCTCTCCATTTCCGTAATGATTTTTTGAAGCTCATCAAAGGAGGCTTTATAGGTTTCTTTTGTGCTCATACCTGTTCATCTGATTGATTGATTTCTATGGGGTTGGCGATGACCTTGCCCCGGTAAAATTGAATGGTTAAAGGCGAAGAAAGCTGCACCATGCTGCTCTGGTTCAACACCTTTCCCTGTTGACTAACTATGCTAAATCCCCGCTTCAACACCTGTTCCGGACTCAAATGTTGAACTTGCTTTTCCATAAATTCCAAGGCCAGCAGTTGGGCCTGAAGCGATTGTTTGGCCATAGAAGCAATACCAGAAGCCTTTCGTTCCAATTCCAGTTTTTGCCCTTTCCCTTGGACTTGAGTGGCCAACCTAAGTTGCTCGCGGTTCCGCTGCAGCTTGGCTTGTTCATGTCTATTTAAATAGCGGACGGCTGAACCTACTTGCTGAACGGCCTGTTGCCAACGGGCTCGGTTTCGGTCTTGTCGGTTTCGGGCGGAAGCGCCCAGCAGACGTTCCGCTTGCCGCAATTCCATTCGAGCATCTATCAGCGTATCCAGGCCCAGCTGAATCAAGGCATCCAGGCATTTTTGAAGGGGTACCGAAACATTGTGCAGCTGCTGAACCAACCATTCGGCCAATTTAGTTGGAGTAATGGCATTGTACCAAGCCACCTGCTCTGCCACCGTTTGATTGGCAGCATGGCCAATTCCCGTAAGTAGGGGCAAAGGGAAGGAGGCTAAGGCCCGATTTAATTCCAGGTGGTTGTAGCAGGACATACCTACCTCTCCGCCTCCGCCGCGAACCAAGGCCACAGCATCAAAATGTTCATGTACGCGTTCAATTCGGCTAAGTTGCTCCAAAATGGTAGTTACTGCGCGGTCTCCTTGAAGCACCACGGGGAATAAATGGCAATAAAATCCATAACCCCATGTTTGCTTGGCCTCTTCCAACACCTTAGTGAAATCTCCAAATCCCTTGCTGCTGGCATCTGAAATCAATGCAATGCGTTTTGGAAGCCAGGGTTTGGGTAGGGTGCGGTTGGCTCCAAAAAGGCCTTCGGCCTTCAAGGTTTGAATGCAGAGTTGCTTTTCTCGCTCTAAATCGCCCAAAGAGTATGCCGGATCCATGTCCTTAATCACCAACGACATTCCATATACCGGATGGAACTGCAGCTGGCACAACATCAACACTTTAATCCCATTTTTCAGGGGCTCTTTCAAGGTTTTCTGAAACTGGGCATTGATGCGCTCATAATCGCCTTTCCATAAAATAGAGCGCATTTGAGCCACCACTACACCTTCTTTTTTCTCGACCAAATCGGGGTAGCAATGTCCCGACGCGGGGTACAAATTCAAGGTATTAATTTCGGCCCGTATCCAATAGGAATCCACGTAGGTATTACGTAGTAAATCTTGCACATGCTGGCAGATTTCCAGTAGGGAATAACTGGGGCCTGTGGTGGACATGATTTAGGAAAAGTCAGGCTTGCGCTTTTCTAAAAATGCACCTGTGCCTTCAATAAAGTCTGGAGTTTGGAAGCACTGGCCAAAGGCTGTAATTTCTGAGGCATATCCTCGTTCGGTGGGTCTAAATCCTGCCTCTACGGCTTGAATGGCTGCTGCACTGGCTTGGGTAGATGTTTTTAGAAATCCTTGGGCCATAGATCTAGCTTCGGTCATGAGCTCTTCCAAGGCACATGTTTTATTAACAAGTCCCCAGGCCAGGGCTGTTGAAGCGTCTATCTTTCGGGCTGAAAACAGCATTTCGTAGGCTCTTCCGCGGCCAATTAATTGAGGCAGGCGCTGGGTGCCGCCGTAGCCTGGAATGACTCCTAAGCTCAATTCAGGCAAGCCCATTTTTGCTGAATCGGCTGCAATACGCACATGGGCGGCCATGGCCAATTCCAAACCGCCTCCTAGGGCAAACCCATTTACAGCGGCAATCACCGGTTTTGGGAAATGAGCAACTTTATCAAACAGCGCTTGCTGACCGTCTCTGGCCAATGCCTCGCCCTGTTCTACCGGAAATGAAGCAAATTCTGAAATGTCTGCCCCTGCCACAAAGGCTTTATTTCCTGAGCCGGTAACAATTAGAACCCGGACGGCAGAGTCCAGTGCCAGGACATCTAAAGCAGAACTAAGTTCCTGTATCGTTACTCGATTAAGGGCATTTAATTTTTCAGGTCTGTTGATGGTAATCGTTCCAATTCCAGAATCGATGGCGACAATAAGATTGCTGTATTCCATTTTAATGATTTGCAGCAAAGGTACAAAGCAAATACTGAAGGATGAATGTAGGACGAAATCCTGATTTATATTTTAATTTATGATGTTGCTTGGGCGAGGATGCTGTTCGCCGTTCAGTTAATTTGTACTTAATTTAATTTTCAGTCGTATTCAAGAGATTTGGGCTGCCGGACGGGCTTTCAATGGTGGTTTCGGCTACGCTCAACCACCGGCACTGGTGCCTTATCGAAGTCGAGTCTAGGCTCAACCACCGGCACTGGTTACCGCCACGGGTGCCTGAGCGAAGTCGAAGGCACGCTCAACCACCGGCACGGGTCACAGCCACGGGTGCCTGAGCGAAGTCGAAGGCACCTCTACACATTAAGGTCGTTATTATAGCTGTGGTTTCGGCTACGCTCAACCACCGGCACTGGTGCCTGAGTGAAGTCGAGGCTAGGCCCAACCACCGCCACTAGTCACCGCCACTGGTGCCTGAGCGAAGTCGAAGGTGAAGGTGACTTGGAATTTCAACAGTTTAAACTAAACCTCTGGCCCAAATTTCGGGGAGTTTTACACTTTAACGTTTTGCAGCTACCCGAAGGTTGCGATTTCGAAGCACTTCACTGTCAACCAAGCACGAACTTTGATAGAAGCACAAAGCTTGATTTAACCATTGAACCGCCACTTTTGGGTAGGTGCTGTTATGCCTTCGCCCTTCTTTTTCTGTCCTCCGTTTCATTGAGTTTCTAATTGTCTTTTTACGTTTTTCAATGCTGTCTTTGTACAAAATGTCTGATATGGAACAGAGAAAACTGGTCCGAGTAATTTTGTCAAAACATTTCCAGGTGTCGAGTAAGTTTGAACTTTGAAAATAACTTTATTGTCGAGTTGCTCAACTGTAAATATTGAAACGCCTTTTTCAACGTGTCCTTCTAGAGTTTCGTAACTAAAACCTTTTTTGTCTGCTTGGTCAATGATTTCATTTACCCTTACACCAAAAATTATTTTCTGTGAGAAAGTCCTTGTCGGTGGAATGTAAACTTGTTGAGCTATTGTGTCGCCAATTTTCATTTTTCTGCTTTGGTCTGTCCACTCGCGATTAAAGATCATAATGTTGTCGGGGAAAATTTGGTAGTCGAACAGAAAGTCAAGATTGAGTTGGTCAAGTTTCTTAGTTGTTTCAATGTCAATGGTTGAAATTTTATTTGTCAGCCGAGATTTGTCATAGTCCATAACCTTCTTTGTCTTCAAGAAGTCAAGGTGCTGTTTGAACTTGTTTTTCTGGTCTGTCTGATAAATTTTCATTGTCTGTTGTGTCGTCTTTTAAGCTGCCGCATAACGGTCTCGGCTATGCGTAGTGCGGGAATTCAAGGCACTTACCTTTCAATTTCACACTTAGTATATTTAATGTAATTACTTTCATTTCAGCACTTTCGCCCGCATTACGTATAGCCATTGTTATGCACTTTTATTATTTATCTCAATCCATTTATGTCATATCGTGAAACAAAATTCCAAACCAGTTCAGAAGCATTTTGACCTTGAAAGGTTGAATTATACCAAACGTGGTCTCCTCCAATATATTTGTAATGTTCAACAGAAACTAAGCTGTCTCCTTGGCCATATACATAATGCTCAATTGTCATTCCTCCACTATTGTCAATGGTTACTGTTGGGTTTGTAGTCGTGTTGTTGAAATTTATCCAATAATCTAAAGTGCTTTGTACGGAGTTCAAATCACTGCTCCCATTGTAAGGGAGAACATAATCGGAAGTGCCGTGAAGATGAACTACTGGCATTGGATGACTTGTAGGTCCAGTGCAATCTAACATACCTCCCGAAACAGAAGCTACCGCAGCAATTAAATCACTTTTATAGTTCGCAAGCCCATACGCCATCATTCCTCCGTTTGAGTATCCAGCAGCATAAATTCTTTCCATATCGACATTGTACTGAGATGAAATCTCATTAATCATTGATTCAACAAAACCAAAATCATCAGCATCACTTTTATTGTCTCCACCAGTTGGACACGCATTCCAATGAGATAAACCATCCAAACAGCTTCCTTGCGGATAGACTAAAATAAAGGTGTCTGATTCTGCCAATGGGCGCATATCAGCCTCAATTATGTACTCACTTGCACTTTGACTATACCCATGAAAATTAAGCATTAGAGGTACAGCAGATGTTCCATCATATGAATCAGGTATATACAAAACATATTCTCTATTGAGGCCGTCATGAACTATGGTTTGTGCATTAGTATTTGAGTAACAACCCTCTGGATTGTTATTATCATCTTTTCTACAACTACTCAGGATTGTTAATAGGATAGCAAAAAAATAAAATTGTTTTTTCATTGTACGTTCTTTTTTAGTATTTATCATGGTCTCTCCGTATTAATTGTGCATAACGGTTTGGCTATGCGTAGTGGCGAGG
>JAQCBQ010000179.1 GCA_027621385.1 Bacteroidota bacterium
GGTAGAGGCGTATAATCATACGCCTCTACGGGGTTATTCGCCGCGGCGTTCGATGTCGCGTTGGATGTCTTTTTCTTTGAGGCTTTGGCGTTTGTCGTAGAGTTTTTTGCCTTTGGCCAAGCCGATGTGCAATTTGGCTAAGCCCTTTTCATTTAGGAACAGCTTTAAGGGAACGATGGTGAGGCCTTTTTCTTTGACTTTGTGCTCCCATTTGTTGATTTCTTTGCGGTTCAATAGGAGTTTTCGTTGTCGTCGGGGGCTGTGGTTGGCGTAGGTTCCAAGGCTGTATTCGGGTATGAACAAATTGCGGACGAAGGCTTCTCCTTCTGAAATCGCACAAAAGGCTTCATTCAAACTTCCTTTTCCTTCCCGTAGAGATTTGATTTCAGTGCCGGTGAGTACCATGCCTGCCACCAATTCCTCCAGAATTTCGTATTCAAAATACGCCCGTTTATTTCTAATGTTCACCGAGTTCATTCCCATACCACAAAAATACAACTAATTCATGCATGCCGCTTTAGATTGATGTCGGCCGCGGGCGGGATTGAACAAGGTTGCCCGCAAAGCCGAAAGGGTCTGGGCCCGCGAGCGGCGCAGGCGACTTTAGGAGCCCGCGTAACGCCGCTGGGACCAACCCTTTTGGCTGCGGACTACCTGTGAAAGCCCGGCACCCGCCCTAAAAACAACCTATTTTCCTTCGCCTCGAAGAACGATTAAAAAGGTGTGCAGCAGGATTTTGATGTCGAGCAATAAGCTGGCATTGTGGATGTAGAGGAGGTCGAATTTGAGTCGCTCCACCATTTCTTCTACGTTTTCGGCGTAGCCAAATTTTACTTGCCCCCAAGAGGTGATGCCGGGCTTTACGCGGTGCAATAGTCGATAATGCGGAGCTACGGTTGTGATTTGCTCAATGAAGAATGCTCGCTCTGGTCGCGGACCTACCAATGACATGTCGCCCCGCAACACATTGAAAAATTGAGGGAGTTCATCCAATCTATACTTGCGCATGATTCGGCCCCAAGGCGTAATGCGGCGGTCTGCATCGCTGCTTAAGCGAGGGGTGTGCGACTCTGCATTTACTACCATGCTGCGAAATTTGTAAATCCTAAACGGCCTGCCATTTAAACCAATTCGTTCATGGTGATAGAAGATTGGCCCCCGGCTATCCATTCGAACACGAATCGCAATGAATGCGAAAATTGGCGATAAAATAAGCAGCATCAGCCCTGAAACCACAATATCTAGAGCTCTCTTTACAAATTGTTGCCAAGGCGGCATTTTGAGTGCATGGACCTCCATTAATGGAGTTTCAAAAATATTGGAGAAGCGAACAGTGCCGGAGGTGATATCGTACAAATCAGGTCGGATTCGGATGCGTACTCCAGCCAAATGCAATCGACTGATGAGCTGTTGTAAGCTAACATGATCTGTGTGACGAAAGCAAATTACCACATCGTCAATCAGCTGTTGATGTAATACTGTTTCTAATTCATCCAGATTTCCAAGGTAAGGCAAATCGGTCCATGCTGAATTTGAATGCTGGCTTATGTATCCTAAAATTTCAGTTCCGGATAAAAGACGCTGTGGATTTAATTTAGAAAAAACTTCCTGTACTCCCTCGGAATCACCAATTAAAAGGGTAGGGAAGGTGAGTTTCCCACTGCTAATTTGTTGGTGGTATCTGCTAGTTTGAATTACCCTGAGAATCCAGGTAAAACCAAATTGCAAACCAATCAGAACCGCCAACGACCGGTAATAATCGGTATAAAGAAACACGGTGTCATCTAAAATGATAAAAAAGAACAGGACTAATCCCCCAAAAATGGAAGCGAATAGAGTCCGAAAGAATTCCATGAGTCGGCTTTTTCGATCAATTTCTTTGTAGTATCCACTTAAAGCATGTACCCCAAGCCAGAAGGGAGGCAGTACAAGGAGTCCCCAGCGGTAATTGACATCAATCAAGTGGTCATGCCATGGTGACAGATGAAAGTTCCACAGGGTTTCAGCCTTTCTAAACAAGAAGAAAAGCGTCCAGGCGGGGAAGCAAGCCAATACGTCGCCCAGCATATAAAAGGCGCGTTTTTTTCGAATCCGATGAAGAGCCTGTCTTGCCTGCATCAGTACACCAGCTTAAGGTTGTCAATGTAGACGCGTTGATCGGCGATGGAAGTATCTTGTGGAACTCGAATGAAGAGGTGGACGGCTTCAGAAATGCCGCTCAACTGATCGACCAGATTTGTAATATTTACATAGAGTTTATTGTATTCTTGGCGTGGTCGGACTCCAATAAGTGAAGCCGCTTGATTTGAGCCTGCGGCTCGTAGGCCCAATAAGAAATCGCAATTGTTGCGGTAATCCATTTCGATAAAATAACCTGCTTTTCCTGTTGGAACGGGTAGGCTGCTGGTTTCCAGAATCATATCTTGATCACCTTCGGGAAGGTAAAGCTGTAAGCAGCCCTGCCCCTCGTAGGCTTCCGTTTCATTTAACAAAATGGAATAAAAACCACCACCTTGAACAATGGCCAAGGACATTCCGTTCAGCTGAGCTTGATCAAAAGTTTGATTTACCGGAACTACAAATCCTTTTGGATACCGAACTCTGGGGAAGACCGTTGCAGTATCCATTGCATTAAGATTGATCTTTTTTTGCCAAGGGGCATAAAAGGGATATCTGCCGGCCTGAGTGGCAATCCCGTTTTCAGATATCCCTCCAAAAACAGTAATTTCAACTTCGCCTTCTTCTAAGACGGGAATTACCGCAGGCAACCAGAAAACTCCAAGCAGGTTGTCGTTGGCATACACCCAAGCGTAGCGAATGGCATGTGAAACGGTGCCCGTGGAATCGAAAGAAGTGCTATCAACGGCAATGGTATCGATGTGCAGGAAGCTGGGTGTTGCTGCGGGTGAAGTGTCACAACTGCTTGAAAACAAAATTGCCCCTAGACAAAAGCCCAGAATATATATTGGAGAAGAAATGAAGCCTTTATTCAACTGCATAAATCAAAGATTGCATTATTTTTTCAGCCAATTCAACATTTTTTAATCCGGCCTGTAGGTCAACCTTGGGTGAGCTGCCGTTAAGAATCGCATTGCCCCAATCTTCCAATTCATCTAAAATAGCATTGTTGGGTTGAATTGAGGGAGATAGGCTGTCTTGAAGCGGAGATGTCCAGGATTGGATGGTCAAGGAATGGTTGAGTAAATCTAAATCAATGGTTTTGTTTTGTTCATACACAGTAAGGCTTCGGTACTTTCGCACATGAGCTCGGCTGGCTATCATTAAAGCCGTAGCTCCGTTTGCAAATTCCAGTTGCACCTCGGCCGTATCGCAGGACGGAGTGAACGAGCGGTGGCCCCGAGCCTGAACAGAAACCAAGGGACTTGGAATTAAAGCAAGAATCAAGTCGATGTCGTGAATCATCATATCGAGCACCACTGACACATCCAATCCTCGGCTACCTTGGGTGGCATATCGAACTGCTTCAATGCGTTGAGGTTTAGAGATAAAGGGCAGAGCGGCAGTGAATGCGGGATTAAAGCGTTCAACATGTCCAACGGCCCCAATCGTACTGTTATTTCCAATCAGTTCTACGAGCTTTTGTGCTTCTAGCGCGGTTTGTGTAACGGGTTTCTCAATAAAAACATGCTTTCCTCCGAGTATAGCAAATTGGGCCAGTTCAAAATGGGCGCTGGTGCTGGTGCAAATGCTTAATGCCTCCACCTGATCCATCAGCTCATTTAGGCTATTGAAAAACGTATGCTCTGTTGAGAGATTCGAAACCTGCGGATCATAAAAGCCTAAAAAATCGAACATGTTTGAGTTTTGCAGCAGTTTCCCATGGATTTTCCCCATGTGTCCAGCACCAATTACCCCAACTTTCAAAACGCCCATTGTTAGTATGTTTTCACAAATTTACACTTTTTAGGCCCCCCATCGATTTAAATTTGTCCTATGGATTCATATCGGTATATGGGGTTACGGAAGCAGCTGGTAGATCTGCTATCCTCGAAGGGCATTAAGGACGAAAAGGTATTGGCTGCCATAGGTAAGGTGCCTAGGCATGCTTTTATTGATACCCAATTTGATCAGTATGCCTATCAGGATATGGCCTTTAAAATAGGAGCAGGGCAAACAATAAGTCAGCCCTTCACTGTTGCATTTCAAACGGAGCTTTTGAACGCATCGAGGGGGATGAAGGTGCTAGAGATTGGAACAGGTTCTGGTTATCAAACCTCTGTATTGATGGAATTGGGCTTGAAAGTTTTTTCAATTGAGCGGCAGCGAATTTTATACGATAGAGTCAAGGTATTGCTGCCTCAATTGGGTTATTCTCCGAAATTGTTTTTTGGGGATGGTTTTGCGGGGAAGTCGGCCTTTGCTCCTTTTGACCGCATTTTAGTTACATGTGGAGCGCCCTTTGTGCCTCAGGCTTTATTGGAACAGCTTAAGGTTGGAGGAGCCTTGGTAATACCGGTTGGAGAGGGTGAGGTACAGGAGATGCTTCGTATTGAAAGAGGCCAAGACGGAAATACTAGAACTGAAAGTTTTGGGGAATTCAAATTTGTGCCGATGCTTCCAGAGCGATCAAACGACATTTAAGGTATTTGGGTGCTCCTAATTTAGATTTAGGGATGGACAGGCGTATTCGAATTTTTTTGAACGATTTGATAGGAATAGGAGTGAAACCTGCTTTCAAATTGGAAAAAACTGTTGTCTATCGCTTCAAGTTTGATTTAGGCATTTTCATGAGGTAGCAGTTTGCGGCTTTATGTTAAAATTAAACATGTTTCTACGTCCATTGTTGTACAATAGGTAAAACGACCTAGGTGCATAAAAAGAGAAATTTACCTGAGAAAACGTGTCTAGTTTGCTTGCGGCCATTTTCTTGGCGGAAGAAATGGGAGAAGAATTGGGAGGAGGTGAAATATTGTAGCCGAGCGTGTCGGGACGGGAAGTGGAAGTTAGAAAGGGTTGGGGAGTAGGGGGGCAACATTTC
>JAQCBQ010000180.1 GCA_027621385.1 Bacteroidota bacterium
CGCAAGTCCGAACATCAACAATGCGGCGGTTTTTACCGCGGCAACGCAAAATGGCACCCACGCATGGACCTTTCAAAATGGAAGTCCGGCCAACAGCAGTTCCGCCAATCCTTCGGTTACATGGAGTTCAACGGGTACATACCAAGTGATACATCAAATTACCGATGCCAATGGATGCGCTGATGCCGATACCCAGTCTGTAACTGTGGTAAACTGTCCTTCCGGAACGATTACGTTTAATTATACAGGTTCGGCACAGAATTTCGTTGTTCCTGCATGCGTTAGCAGCATTGTTGTTGCGGCATATGGAGCAGAGGGAGGAAGCAGCAATGGCGTAGCAGGCACCGGTGGAGACGGAGGTTTGGCTCAAGCCACCATTGCCGTTACCCCTGGAGAAACCCTGCAGGTCTTTGTAGGCCAACTTGGTCCTTCCGGATCCAGTTTGGTTTCCGGTGGATGGAATGGAGGAGGGGGAACGGATTTAACATGTCCGGGTGACTTGATTGGCAGCGGTGGCGGCGCTTCAGATGTGCGCCGTTCGCCGTACACCCTTCAAGACCGGTTGATTGTGGCCGGAGGTGGTGGCGGTGCCGGCTATGAACCTCAACAATATCCTAGCAACATCGGGGGCAATGGTGGTGGACTCTCTGGTGCCGATGGGGGAACAGCAAATTGGTGTACTCCTTCCTGCAATGGAAAGGGAGGTACTCAATCGGCAGGTGGAGCAGGAGGACAGCGCAGTGGAGATCCCAATGGGCAACCCGGAACCTTTGGAATAGGAGGTCGGGGGCGCGGCAGTTGCTCGGGCGGCGGCGGCGGCGGTGGCGGCTGGTATGGTGGCGGCGGCGGCCAAGCAACAGCCGGTGGAGGCGGAAGCAGCTATGTGGCCCATCCCGGAAATACGAACACCTCTACCACCTCTGGCGTTCGTACCGGCAATGGTCTGGTGACCATTACCTATTAATGAAATACTTAAGAAAAGTTTTCGTTTGATTGGCTCTTGGCTTATCCCCATTCTGAGTATTGGATTTTTGAGCACGCTGAGTGCACAGGTTGGCATTGGGGTTCAAATTCCTGTAGTCCCAAAAGAAAAATACAACATGGTGTACGTTGAAGTGCCCCAAACTCCCCAAAGCAATAGACCCAAACCCTCGTTTTGGTTGGGAAGGTATGAAGTCACTCAACAAGAATGGTTCGAAGTCATGGGAACCAATCCCTCGTACCATGCCCATTGCCCCACATGTCCCGTTGAAAATGTTAGCCTGGTTGATATTTATGGTTTCATTCAAAAACTAAATTCTAAAACAGGCAAAAAATACCGGCTGCCCAATGCGGTGGAATGGGAATTTGCTGCCCGAGGCGGTATTCATTCACAAGGGTTTCGGTTCAGCGGCAGCAACTTTATCGATGCCGTAGCCTGGTACAAAGAAAACAGCCAAGGAGAAACGCATCCCGTTGGAAAAAAAAGAGCCAATGAACTGGGAATGTATGATTTAACCGGAAATGTATGGGAGTATGTGGTGCCCGTTCCCGAGCAGGCATGGGGAAGCGTTGACTCATTGGATGTGGAATGGAGAGGTGGGGCTTGGAATTATGGATACGCCCTAATCGGAATTGATAAATTGAAAAACCACATCCATTATAAGTTGGGATTCCCAGTAGCCGGGTTTCGATTGGCTTTAGATGCTCAGAACTAGATAAGGGCAATGGATGCCTCTCAGTTCTCCCCTCTAAATTCAGGAAAGTTAGCCCATACTGCATAGGAACCTCCCAACGCATTCATTTTCGATTTCCATAACGAATCCCGCTGAGACTTAGGCCAAAATGAATCCAGCTCAGGGTAATCGCTTACCCAGGCTCCGGCTTCTAACTCCTCCTCCAATTGTCCCGCCGACCAACCACTGTACCCAACAAAAAAAGAAACCGAACTTTCAGGTGCCATTCCTTGCTGAATTAAGCGGCTTAGTTCATTGAAATTCCCACCCCATAGCATGCCTTCCTGAACTGGAATCGCCTCAGGCTGCAGGGTAGAAAGGGTATGTAAAAAGAACAATTGGTCATCAGAAACCGGACCTCCAAATCCTATTTCACGGGCAATGTGCTGCTCTTCAGGTAAAACATCATTCACCCGCAAGGGCAATGAACGATTTAAAATAAATCCAATAGCCCCTTCCTCTTTGGAATACGAACAAATCAAAACGGCCGTTCGCTTACAGTACGGATCTTCCATCCGAGGATCGGCGTACAACATTAATCCTGGCTTTATGCGTTTTGGAATCACAGGTTCAATTAGAGATATTAACTTTGGGAAAAGTACAAATATTGGAATCGAGATGAAAATCAGCCCTTCTTTTTTTATTATTGGTACCCTTTTTTTTCTTGGTTTCCTAGGTGCTTGCGATGGGGCTCAGGCTCAGGCTTTACCCATCCATATAGACTGGTATGAGGGTGGAGGCAAAAAATCGGAAGGCATTCTAAGTCAGGGTAAACCCGTAGGAGTGTGGCGGTATTACTTTCCAAATGGGTCCCTCAAATCCATTATCGACTACGATAAAAAAAGGGCGGAGCATTTTAACGAAGCCGGGAATCGGGTAGCAAAAGGAATAGTTTCCGATGCCGGAGGAACCGGAACCTGGAATACCTGGCATGGAAACGGAAAACCGGAAACACAAAAAAGATACGATTTGGGCTTGCCCCATGGAACTTGGAAATCCTGGTACATCAATGGTCAGTTGGCATCCAAACAAACCTTTAAAAAAGGAAAAAGAACGGGTAAATGGAGAAATTATTCCCGCAGCGGAAAAGTTACCTTTCAGGGAGAATTTAAGGAAGACAAGCCTACAGGTGAGTGGCTTTATTTTTGGGATGGGGGAGAACCGAAAATGCGAATTGACCATGAAAAGGGAAAAACAGAGGGCTGGTTCCAAAACGGAATTGTTCAGGTTGAAGGGGAAGGAAGTCCCACGCAACCCACCGGGAAATGGGCCTGGTATTATCCCAATGGAAGACCCCAAGAAAAGGGTAAATTTACCGAGCTTGGACTCAAAGATGGAGCCTGGATTGGGTACTGGGATGTACGAAAACAACAACGGTACAAGGGCACTTATTCTGAGGGGGTTAAAATCGGGGAATGGACAGCCTGGTTTGAAAATGGAAAAATGGATTCGGTGGCTAGATTCAATTCAGAGGGTACACCTACCAACGAATGGATTTGGTATTATTCCGAACCCTGGGGCATTCGAAAAAAATGGCTTGTCGATTCCAATCGGGTGGAAAATTATTATCCCAACGGGCAGCTTGAGGCCAAAGGCGGAGGAACCGACACCCTGCCCATGGGCGATTGGTTTTTCTGGCACCAAAATGGACAATTGGCCAGAACCTGTTCCTTTCAGAACGGGCAGCTGCAAGGACTAAGTATCACCTACAGCAGTGATGGACAACGGCAGGAAGAATCCAATTACAATCAAGGATTGCTGCATGGAACCCGTACCGTATATTATGCGCCCGGCGATACAGCCCTGGTGGAACGATACGTTGAAGGTCAAAAAGTTGGAATGGCCCGCTATTTTTATCCCAAGGGGAAGATTCAAGCTGTGGTGGATTATTCAGGAAAGAGGCAAAGCACCTATTATTTTGAGTCGGGAAAGCTGAAAATGGAAGGCCGATTTGAAGGAGCAAAACGCAGTGGAAATTGGAAACAATATCATCCCAATGGGGCATTGATGGAAGAGGGGAGTTATGCCGCTGATTCCATGGACGGAATTTGGAAAACCTACAATGCAGAGGGGAAATTACTGGGTAAGTTTCAGTACAATCAGGGCATTAAAACCGGTCATTGGCAATGGTACCATCCCAGAGGATATGTAGAACTGGATGGATATTTTAAAAACAACCTTCAAGACAGCCTTTGGATAGCCCGGCATTCAGAACAGGTGGTGCATTACTCCGGATATTATTCTGAAGGCCAACGCCATGGAAATTGGACCTATTGGTATGAATCTGGTCAGAAATGGAAAGAAGGCCAATTTCAACACGATTTAAAATCAGCCGATTGGACGTATTTTTATGAATCCGGTAAGTTGGAGCACAAAGGGCAATTTAAGCAGGGAAAAGAACACGGCTATTTTGAATCGTACCATCCCAACGGTCTAATAAAAGATGCCGGTCGGTTTCGATTTGGTTCGATGGACAGCCTTTGGATTGGAAAGTCGGAAAAAGGAACGTTACTGTATCAAGGTGCCTATCAAAATGGATTGCGCGAAGGTCTTTGGATTTGGAATCATGAATCAGGACACCCTAAGCGAAAAACAGAATTCAAGCGAGGCATGCGGCATGGAAAAGAACAAGTTTATACCTCTGACGGTCGCCTTGAACAAACCGGAAGCTATTTGAACGATCAGGAAGAGGGAACCTGGTATTTCTATTATCCCCACGGGGCCAAAGCCGGAACCTACCGGAAGAAGAACGGCCAATTTGATGGCCCTTTTGAGCGCTACCATTCCAATGGCCGAATACAGCTGAAAGGACAATATTCAAAAGGGGGGAAATCAGGAACTTGGATGTACTACAACTCAGATGGAAAATGGATTAAATCGGTGGTTTTTCAAAAAGGAGTCATTTTTGACACTCAAACTCCGGCACGCTGATTTCGTTGATCTGGAGGTGCACGGTTGAGTGAAAAATTTCGTTTTAAGTTCAACCTCTAATTTAAAAGATGTGCACTAAGAGTACCGATTTTAAAAAATATGTACATTGGTACAAATTTATTTGAATGTCTTGTTTGCGTACATTTCGGTCGCTGTTCTGTTCTGGCAGACTGCTGGTTTTTATCTTGGGTTTCTATTCTTGTTTTAATGGGTTTTTAATGGCTCAGGGAGTTGGAATGAACACCAATGGACAGCCTGCGGATGCTTCAGCCGGTTTGGATCTTGATTTTCCCGATAAAGGCTTTCTTCCACCCCGCATTCCCTTA
>JAQCBQ010000181.1 GCA_027621385.1 Bacteroidota bacterium
CTTTGCGCGCTAGCCTCTTCAATCCCTGCCGCAGCCCCTCAATTCTAATGGTGTTTTATTGCTTTTTCAACTGCACCCGGAAGGCGCCACGTAGTTGATTCGGTGCATAGCCGACGGCTAAATCCTTGGGATATAGTTCATCGATTTTTTGTTGGACGTCCCTATTCGGACTCCCATGGCAGGCCATGCATTTTTCTTCTGTAAAAATGGGATAGTACCCTACCGAATGGTCCTTCTTTTCAATTAAAACGGCCTGAGGCTTCTCCCCCCTTTTCAATTCTTCGATCCAAGAGTTCAATAAGGCAATTTCGTCGGAATCAGCTTGGTTTAATTCATTTCTTGGTTTATTGGAAATGCGACGAACCTCTGCTCCAAAAGCTGTAGAAACGCTGTCGGTAATTGGAAGGGCTTTGGTTTGACAAAATGTAATGGCATTCACTGCACCGTTTTGCTTCAGTTGGGTCATGAGCTGTTTACCCAACGCTGCTTTGGTGGCTAAAGCAATACTTCGGCCCAATTCCAATGCATCTTTTTCTTGGTTAATCGCTTCCTGTAATTGTTCTTCAACCTTGTTGTGGTACAGCCAACGTGCCAGCTCCTCAGTTTGTTCATCGGTGTAGCCCATTTTTGGCATAATCCCAAAACGCTCTATTGCTTCAGGCATTTGGCTGTTTTCTATTTTTGGCTGACCTAAAAAGGAGGCCATGTTTTCTATAAATTCATTTTCTTCCGGAAAAGCCTCAAGCCACGCTTTTCGAACTGTATTTAAATTGGGTGCCGAATTAAGCTCTTCATCGCCAAGGCCATGACAGGTGCTACAGTTGCTATAAATCAGCTTTTCTGCTTGGCTCAATTCGACCTCAACTTGATTTGATTTAGGTTGGCAAGACACTCCAAGTGCCAATAATACCATTGGTAGATATCTTTTCATGAATCTTCTTCTATGGAGATAAAGGTACTTAGCTCCTGAATTATTAACGGTGACTTTTGTCCTCTTGCCAGTAGATTCAATTTTTTGAACCAATACAAGCATATGTTTACCTTCGTGCTATGCATTTAAATACCCTGCACCTAGTCCAATTCCGAAACCATCCTGAAAGGAAATTTACATTTGGCCCGGGGGTTCATGCTTTGGTTGGTCCAAACGGCTGCGGGAAAACCAATGTGCTGGATGCCGTTCATTATTTATCTATGACTAAAAGCTTTTTGCAGTCCTCCGATCAAACCAGTTTTCCGTGGGAATTGGCCGATGATCCCTCTGCCTTTTTTATGCTTGAAGGTCAGCTTGAACACAATGGCGAACGACAGCAGGTCTATTTGAGCGTGAGTAAGGCGAAGGGAAAGGTGTTAAAATGGAATCAAAAAAATGCCATGAAGCTGGCTGAGCACATTGGTCGATTTCCTACCGTAGTGATTGCCCCCCAAGACGGCAGTATGGTAACTGGAGGCAGTGATGGACGCCGACGGTTTTTGGATGCGCTAATTTCTCAGTATGATTCTTTATACTTGGATTCGCTGGTACGTTACCATCGTTCTATTTTGCAGCGCAATTCATTTTTAAAATCCGAACGACCTGATATCGGTTTCCTTCATGCGATGGACGAACAGATAATTCCTCTTGCAGTACGTATTTTAGAAACAAGGCTCGACTTTCTAGATGTATTTATGCCTGTTTTTCAGTCCTATTATTCTCAACTGGCTCAGTTGGGAGAACAGCCGGTACTGAGGTACGAAGCAGGGGCTTTACCTGCACAGTTTCAAGAGTGCTGGCAACAAGCTACTTCGGCAGATTTCCGAGCTCAATATACTACGATTGGGCCTCATCGAGACGATTTGGCTTTTGAATTAAAGGGCCATACCCTGAAAAAGTTTGCTTCACAAGGGCAGCAGAAAACCTATTTGGTTGCTCTTAAACTGGCGGAGCATGCTTTTTTAACCAAGAAACTAGGGACTCCACCGGTTTTGTTGCTGGACGATGTGTTTGACAAACTTGACCCTGAACGTGTACGCCGACTATTGTCATGGGCCAACTCGGGCGAAGTAAATCAGGTAATATTGACCGACACTGGAGAACAAAAAGTAGCGGAAGTCCTAAGAAAACTTGACATTCAGGCTCAATTTCATGAACTTTAGACTGTGAAATCAAGCAATGAACATACGCTAAAAGGGGCAATTGAAGCCCTTATGAAAAAATACCGCTTGCAGGAAGGGCTTACAGCACATAGGGCTGCGGATGCATGGAAATCATATGCTGGTCCGTTCATAAGCAGTAGAACCTCTAAGGTAGAGTTCAAAAAAGGAGTGTTAAAAATTTATATTCAATCGGCCGCTCTTAAACAAGAAATCCATATGGAACGAACCAAGATTAAAGAGGAAATGAATAAATTACTCGGAATTGGTACGGTAGAGGACGTTCAGGTGCTCTGATGAAAATTCAAGTTCTGCAACTGAGATTTATTTTGTTTGAATTAATTAGAGGCGAAAAATGAAGTTTGGATCTTTGAGGGGCACTGAAGGGATTTCCCATTATCGGGACTTTGATTAATTCCAATATCATTTTCCTGAAGGCTCCGTTTCGGCAAACCCACAAAAAGGTTGCCTCACGCCCTTCGGGTCGCCAAACTGTCCCTACCATCTAAAGGATTCTTGAAATTCGATATGACCTCCTTCCTTTCCTCCCCTCTAAAAAAAAGGATGAATTTGCCAGTTCATCCAGTCTCATTCCCATGCTCCCGCTTCCTGCACCAGCAAAGTTTCCTATGCACGATTCAGAAAGCTTTTCTGAGACTCCCCAAGGCGAATCTGATTCCGCTTTTCAGCATCATCAAATTCCCGTAGTTCACACCAAAAAGTGCCCAAACTATTCTTCGCCACCCCAAATACGTGACGAAGTTTTTTAACGTTTCATCGATGAACTACGAATGTACGCGGGAATTTTCAAAATGTCAAGGTGAATCCTCATTTTTATATCCATTAAATGGTTTTGGATGTCTGTAATTCCAGGAATACCAATCAATATAATGGTATAGAATCAATAGCATTCTTTCATAATGCTAACTTTATAGGATTCCCCCCCTCTAAAAAAATGTGGAATCAACTATGATGTAGCGAATTGAAAATGTGGTATTAAAGGGCTTGGAACGGCCCGCGGCAGGGATTGACGCTAAAGCCCGCTGCGGACTATTGCGGAAAGCCCGCCCGCCGCCCAAAAATCGATGTAAAATCAGCCGATTTTCAGGTTGCGCAAACCCCGCTTTAAAATGTACTGTGTGGATTTATTGTCTTTTTGAATCCACCGCTGTCGAAATGCAATTAGGAAGCCGGGCCGTGATTTTCCTGCATCGTTCAGCCAGTTTGCTACACTGTTTTGAACATAGATGGATGGGTCAGTCATTAGATTTTCCAGTAAAGGAAGCCCAAGCTCAGGATTCGCTTTTAATTCTGGAATATGGGCACACCAGACTCCTCTAGGACGAGTAGATTCGCTGGCAAATCGGCGCAAATTTTCTTTTTCAGAAATAGTCCAGGGTAAAAGAAGCTGAATGCTGAGAATGGGTTGTTGGACAATAAATGGCCGGATAGCAAGCCAGGCCATTTCTCGGACGGAAAAGTGAGAATCATCAGCAAAGGGCTGTAACCTATCCAATTCCGACTCAATTGTTGAAGTTGACGATTGAGGCCATAAGATTGCCCAACAGCGGACCATGTCGGAGGGGTGGTTTTCCAGCGAATGGGTCAGTTTATTTCCGATATGTTGATGAAGAGCGATTGAAATTGTTCTACATCTTTGAATAAATCCGTTTTGTTGAGCAAGGTTCAATTGCTGGATTAATTCCGGAGTTGTTGAAATATCCAATTGATTCAACACCTGAATTGCAAGTTGGGCCTGATTAACAGCCAGCGCTTCCACCAGATTTGCGGTGGGAATTAACCCCTGCTCCAAGTTGTCTAGAATGGCCGAAGGAATTTCAGCCATTGTTTTTGCTCCGGTTCGGCTTTCGGTGAAGGTAGATGGCAATTTCATTTTGGGTGTTCTGTACGGTGGATGCAAGCTTTGAGCTCATAAAATAAACACGAAGAGCTTAATTAGAATCAATGAAATACCTGAGGGATAAATTATAGAATTCCTTTTTTTTGCAAGAGCGACTCCAGGGATTCACCTGCGGCTAAATCCAAATGCCAACCTTCAATTCCGACTCGAGAAGCTCCTTCCGCATTTTCCTTTAAATCATCAATAAAAACGGTTTCTTTAGCCTCAAGTCCATGGGAATTTAAAATATGTAAAAATCCTTCGGGATCGGGTTTGCGATGTCCTATTTTACAGCTGTAATACACGGCTTCGAACAACGATTCAAATTCAGTATAGGGAACGGGCAATTGGTTCTGGTATGCTTCCAAATGCCAGTCGTTGATGTTAGAAAAAAGGAATATTCTGTGGGATTTCCTCAGGACCTGAAGGACTTCAATTCGGTCGGGGGCCATTCCAGATAAAATCGAGTTCCAAGCGTATTGAATATCATTGAGACGAACGTGATTGGGAGCGAATTGCAGCAAATGATGGCCAAATTCTTCCGAGCTGATGTGCCCTCGTTCATAGGCATGAAAGGGATTGTTGGCTTCAGGATTAAAAAACAAGTCCTTTAAACCATTCATTCCTAGGGATTGAAAATGCCGAGCTGGAGCTTGATAATCGATGTCAAACAACACCCCCCCAAGGTCGAAGATTAGGTTTGGTTTCATGGCTGGGGCAAATCCTGGCAGAGTTCAACAAGAACTCTGCCGGTTGTTTTAGGGTGTAAGAATGCAATAAGTTTTCCGTCGGCTCCGGGTTTAGGAGGATCATTAAGTACAACAAATCCTTCTTTTTTCAAGCGTTCAATTTCTTTATGAAGGTTATCTAC
>JAQCBQ010000182.1 GCA_027621385.1 Bacteroidota bacterium
TGGGAGCCTCAATGTTCGCAAAGTAGCCTCTTTATACCTCCATGCACCTAACTTATCCACCAACAACCATAATAAATCAGGTTGGCCGCTGACGATCTGTAAAAAAATCATACTTTGGAGATGAAAAAAATCGGGGTTAATACAACCAGTTTTTCTGATTAGGCCAGGTCTATAGCCGCCAGAACTAGGCTCCCTTCATGCGTTAAAACTCAATATTTTAAAACCAAAAAGAGCCATAAAAGTCAAACAACCACTTAGAAAGAAATCAAATGAAAAATAAATGTGGCCTTATTGTAGCTCTTTTGAGTTTGATACGCATTGTCAATGCACAGACGTTGAGCCCTTTTTTAGCAAATGAACTGCAATACAAAATTGACAGCATCAGAACTGCCGACAATCTAAAAGGGATTTCTGCAAGTGTTATATATCCGGGAATGGGCTCATGGAAAGGAGCAACAGGAATTTCACATCCCGGCACACCGATGACATCCGATATGTTGTTCGGAATCGCCAGCAATACAAAATTATTTACCGGAGTACTTTTATTGAAATTAGCTGAAATGAATGCAATCCAGTTGGATGATGCCTTGCATCAATATGTGCCAGCTTTTAATAATATAGACTCAAATATCACCATACGACAACTGCTAAATCATACCAGTGGTTTGTCTGACGTCACAAGCGTTACGGGCTATTCCGATTCCATGCTAGCAAATCCCAATCGTGTATATACGGCCACGGAGCTTTTAACATGGGCTGGTCCGCCTCTATTTCCCGCAGGCACAAGTTGGAACTATTGCAACACGAATTATCTTCTTGCAGGCATGATTGCTGAAAGCGCTACTGGACAAAGTTACAGTCAGCTTTTGCGGGATCATATTTTAACTCCTCTTCAACTCGACAGCACTTTTCTTGATGTGTATGAAACGATGTTGTTTCCTGTTGCACACCCTTGGCAGGCTGGGGTAAACAACAATTCCATCCCAAGAACTTCTGTAAATAGCGCAGCATGGGCAGCAGGTGCTATGTATTCCACATCATGGGAAATGACTCAATGGTATCAGGCGCTTATGAATGGTCAGGTTTTAAATTCCAATTCGTTTAGTGAATTAACGACTTTTGTTGGGTCTGGGAATTATGGCATGGGAATTAGTCAGGCCACGGTTAATGGAAGAACAGTTTGGACGCACGGTGGCACTATTTGGGGAGGGTATAATTCTTCCATGATGTATGATGCAGCCACAGGAATTATCATTTGTGTTCTAATCAATCAACTTCCAGCCCAGGCCTATCAAGTTTCTATTCAGTTGCTTTCCACTTTAATAATGAACACTGTTGGACTTGCTGAAAGTACAATTCCCAAAAAACAGATTACCGTTTACCCAAACCCAACGGATGGAGGTGTCCAAATTGAAATACCCAACCAGACGATTCAAAATGTAAAGGTATTCGACCTGCAAGGTCAGTTAATAAAAGAAACCAGCGAGAATCAGTTTCATCTAAGAAACTACTCGAATGGGACGTATTTGATAAAAGCTCAAACAGAAAAGGCTGTCTATACGTACAAACTCATCAAACAATAAACAAATGAATTGAACGAAGAAAGAAGCGCCAACAACGCCTACTCAAAAGTGCCGATTCAGGTGTTAAATCAAGCTGTTTGCATCGATTAAAGTTTATGACTAGTTGACATTGAATGGCGTTGAAATCGTCAACTTCGTATAGCTCCAAATCATTAGACTGTCTTAACGTCCCCTCTTTTAACCCTTCATTTTTTCAAATTTCAGACCAACCCGAAGGCTTTTTTCCTGCATGTCCCTGCCGTGTTTTTTGTTTTATAAATTGTTGGTTATTAATATTTTGTATTTCATTTAATGCGGCATGTGTTGTACTAAAATGGACAAGTTAGGTTCCGAGGCTCCTTTGCGAACATTGCGGCTCCCTTGGCGGCCTTTGTGTTAAAAAATGGCAGTTGGGTATTGATGCTTTTTTTACCGCAAAGGGCTCAAAGTCGGCGCAAAGTTCACGGAGGGCCATATCTAAGTGTAAGCCCCCCATGGTAATAATGGAGCTCAAGACATCAAAACCCCGTAGGGCTGACATTATTGTAGGTGGCATTTTTACGAACCTTGCGGCTCCCTTTGCGGCCTTTGGGTTAAAAAATTGGCTGTTGAACCTGGATTCCTTTTATACCTTGTTTTATCAATGGTTTGGATTTCCTACCCTGCGTCATGTGTTGTACTAAAACAGACAAATTAGGAAGGCTTTCTCCCTGCCTGATCCCTCAAGGTCCCCATTCCTCCCCTCCAACTAAACTCAGTTAGATTTCAGGATTCGGCGGATTGACATTCACCGTATTCATTGCCCGGGAAAGCCCCTGAAATACCCAAAGCAATGCACCTTCAGCTGCCCGTTCTTTCGAAAATGCAACCGTGCTTAGGTCTTCGGCCTCCCAAGCGCCAAGCACATAATCACTCTGTTGACCGCTTTTAAATTTCCGGTCTATTCCAAACCGCATTCTGGCATACTGTTGATGTCCTAATGCGCGTTCAATGTCCGACAGTCCATTGTGTCCACCGGCTCCTCCTTTTGGGCGAAGGCGCAACTGCCCCAGCGGAAGGGCTAAGTCATCGGTTACAACCAGAAGGTCTTCAGGATCAATATGTTCGGCGTTCACCCAATGCCGGACGGCATCTCCAGATTTGTTCATGTAGGTGTTGGGTTTCAACAACAGCAGAGATCGGCTTTTGTATTTTCCCCGCGCCAGCAAGCCAAACCGATCGGTTTTCCATTCAAGGTTTAGTTTTGTGGCGATGGCATCCACCACATCAAATCCGATGTTGTGCCTGGTGTTTCGGTACGCTTCTCCCGGATTTCCTAATCCAACCAATAGAAAAATACCCATGATGTTTGTCTGCAATTAGGACGGTAAAGGTAGAGAATCCGCTGAATACAATCCGAGACAAGCTCTCCGCAAGCAATCTGAACAATCAAGCCCCAATCGGCAGCAACGAAACATCAACATGAAATTGCCATGGGATTGAATCCGGACAAAATAGAAAAATCCCCGCCCGTGAAGGCGGGGATAACTAGAATTAAATTAAAACCGCTCGAAAAGCGGCATCTGAATTTATTTGCTTTCAGCAGAAGCTTGAGCCGAGCGAGCGCTACGGGTCATGCGTACTGCCGTAACGACAATCGATCCATTTTCCAAGAAAACGACGCCTTCTTGTTCGATTTCACGAATGCGTAAACCATCACCGATGTTCAGATTTGAGATATCAACGGTAATTTGGTCGGGCATATTTTTCGGAAGCGCCGAAACGGCCAACTTCCGTAGGTTAACCACCAACTTACCACCGTTTCGAACACCGGGCGAGTTTCCAACCACTGTAACCGGAATGGCCATGGCCACCGGCTTGTCGTCTTGTATGGTTTGGAAATCCATGTGCAAAATGGCATCGCTTACGGGATGCGTCTGAAGGTCTTTAAGGACCGCCATTTGCTTTTTTCCATCCAAATTCAATTCAACAAAATACACATGCGGTGTGTACACCAAGTGGCGCACATCGGGTGTTTTTACAGAAAAATGCACGGGCTCGGCGCCACCATACAATACACAAGGGATTCCACCCTCCCGGCGCACGGCCTTGGAGTCTTTCTTCCCGATTTCAGACCTCAACTGGCCTTGCAATTCAAACGTTTTCATGATAAAGGAACTTTTCGGACTACGAATTAAAACAAAAAAGAGGAACTAATGGATTCATCGTTCACCAATTTACGAATAACCTCTCCAAAAAGAGGGGCCACAGACAACACTTCGAGTTTCTCAAACGCTTGAGGCTGAGGAACTGAGTTGGTTGTAATAAAATGATTGAGCGCTGACTCTTGAATTTTTTTAACGGCATCTCCGGAAAGAATGCCATGGGTACAATACGCACGCACAGATGCGGCTCCGTTATCGGCCATAATATTGGCCGCTTTGGTCAATGTCCCGGCCGTATCGCACAGGTCATCTACCAATATAACATGCTTGCCTTTTACATCTCCAATCAAGGTCATAGACTGAATTTGGTTGGCCTGAACCCGCTCTTTGTACAGCATAACCATTCCGCATCCTAAGAATTTGGAATAGGCATTTGCCCGCTTTGAACCACCAATGTCTGGCGAAGCAACCACTAAATCTTCAGCTGGAATGCCCAGAGATTGCATGTGGGGAGCAAATATGGAAGAAGCATACAGGTGATCTACCGGCACATCGAAAAATCCCTGAATTTGGTCGGCATGCAAATCCATTGTCATCACTCGGGTTACCCCCGCAGCCGACAATAAATTGGCTACCAGCTTTGAACCGATGCTCACCCTCGGCTTGTCTTTCCGGTCTTGCCTTGCCATCCCAAAATAGGGAATCACAGCCACTACATTGTCTGCAGATGCGCGCTTGGCAGCATCCACCATCAACAACAATTCCAGTAAATTATCGGCTGGCGGAACCGTGCTCTGAATTAAAAATACATCAAATCCACGAACGGTTTCTTCCAGCACCGGCTGCAATTCTCCATCTGAAAAACGGACCAATTGGCTGTCGCCTAACCCTGAGCCATAGGCTTGGGCAATTTCTCCCGCAAGTGCTCTGTCAACACTGCCGGAAAAAAATTTAGGACCGGTTTTCATGATTTCGCGCAAATAGGGTGCAAAGGTAGTAATTAGAGCCCACTAAACCCGCATTTTATGAAGTTTTTTTACGCATCCGCCACCGCCACTGCAGCAATGAATCAACGGGTTTGCTTTCTTCTTCCGTTCTCGTTTTACGCGTGTGAAATGGGCAGGGTATTTTTGGGGCGGCTTTTCCGGCTATCGCAGGT
>JAQCBQ010000183.1 GCA_027621385.1 Bacteroidota bacterium
ACATCGGGCGAGCAGAACTCGGAGCAGAAAAGGAAGAAACCGTATTAAAGGAATCGGGCATTCCCATGGTGGCGCTGGCCGTAGTTCCTCAACCCGGCGCCAATTACCTGGATATTGCTACCGAATTTTATAAACGATTTGAGGTTTTAAAGAAGGAAGTCCCCGCCGATTTACGCTTGGATATTGCACTAGATTCAACGGTATTTATCAAAAACTCGATCGGAGAAGTGGTTGAAACGTTGATTATTGCGATTTTGTTGGTGGTTCTTATTGTGTTTATGTTCTTCAGAAACCTCAATGTTGCACTGCGGCCATTGATTGATATTCCCGTTTCCCTGATAAGTACCTTTTTTGTTATGTATGCCCTAGGCTATTCCATCAATGTGCTAACCCTGCTCGCCATTGTACTGGCAACAGGCTTGGTGGTCGACGATGGCATTGTGGTCACCGAAAATATTTTTAAAAAACTGGAACAGGGAAAAGATCGGTTTACGGCCGTACGGGAAGGAGCCCAAGAAATCAATTTCGCCGTAATAGCTACCTCGGCCGCCCTCGCCGTGGTCTTTTTACCCATCGTTTTTTTACCCGGATTTGTAGGTAGGTTGTTTCGGGAATTTGGTATTGTAATGGCAACAGCCATTCTGGTTTCTGCTTTTGTTTCCTTAACTCTAACGGTTGTTCTGAACCTCTGGCTAGCCCCGAAATCAGGATATAAATCCGGAAAACTCTACCAGAAAACTGAACCCTTTTTCCAAGGACTTACGCTGGCCTATCAAAATTCACTGGCCCCCCTCTTCGAAATGAAAAAGTTGGCCTGGATTGTTTTTGGACTGGCCACCCTTGGCATCGGAGGTCTTTATGTTTCCCTCCCAAAAGAGTTGGCTCCCCTGGAAGATCGAAGTTCTCTTCGGGCCATTGTTTCTGCTCCGGAAGGAGTTTCATACGAATATATGTTTCACTACATGGATCAGTTGGTTCAAATGAGCATGGATTCTGTACCCGAAAAAACAGTTGTTCTCTCGGTTACTTCTCCCGGTTTTTTTGGAAGTGGAGCTCCCAATACGGGTTTCATGCGCATACGATTATCCGATCCATCCCAACGCAAACGAAGTCAGCAACAAATTGCCTCAAAAATGATGCGCGACTTAAACTCCGTCACCCAAGGCCGGGTTTTCATAAGCCAAGAACAAACCATTTCAACAGGAAATCGCCTTGGACGGCAGTTGCAATTCGTTCTGCAACACTCCCAATTTGAAAAAATAAAGGCTTGGTTGCCCAACATTCTTGATAGCCTTAAAGCATCCCCCAAATTAATGGGAGTAGATGTCGATCTAAAATTCAATAAGCCGGAAAACATCATTCAGATTTCAAGAAGCAAAGCCGCTGCCCTCGGTTTGTCTGTCCGCGACATTAACAATGCTCTGCAATTGGCGTATTCAGGTAAAAAACTCGGATACTTCAGCAAAGATGGTCGCCAATATTCCATTTTGATGCAGGTGGATTGGCAAGGTAGAAACGAGGCTTCAGATGTGCTCAACCTACATGTTCTCAACTCCAACGGAAAGCCCATTCCTCTGCAAAATGTGGCAGAGGTAGCAGAGGCAACAGCCTCTCCTCAAATCTACCATTACAACCGATATCAATCCGCCACCATTCAGGCCGACCCGGCAGAAGGGGTGGCACTCGGCGAAGCCATCCAAGAAATCAATGCCATCGCTGAGGCTATTTTGCCTGAAGGTTTTTCTACCGAATGGACCGGTCCTTCCCGCGACTTTCTTGAAAGTTCAGGCAATTCTTCTTATGCATTTCTGTTTGCCTTATTGCTGGTGTTTTTAATCCTGGCGGTGCAGTTTGAGAGCTTCACCGACCCGTTTATTGTGATGCTAACGGTTCCTCTCGCCCTGTTCGGTGCCTTATATGCTCTCTGGGCCTTTGGATTTACCCTGAATATTTTTTCCGAAATTGGAATTATTATGTTGATTGGGTTGGTCACCAAAAATGGAATCCTGATTGTTGAATTTGCCAATCAACTTCAAAAACAAGGCTTTTCAAAAATCGATGCCGCAAAAAAGGCAGCCGCCGACCGATTCCGCCCCATTTTAATGACTTCGCTGGCTACCGCATTTGGCGCTTTGCCCATTGCTCTTTCTCTTGGCGCCGGCTCGGAATCCAGACAACCCCTCGGCCTGGTGATTGTGGCCGGTATTTTATTTAGTCTTTTGCTAACGCTCTACTTACTGCCGGTGTTTTATGTTCAGTTAAGCCGCAGCAAATCCCCCACAACTGAAATAAAGTAATGCGCCTACTCCAATTTCTTGTTTGCTGTTACCTTCCTGCATTCCTGACTTTAGTCGGTAACGCTCAAGCCATCAGCCTGCCTGAAATTCTCAAGCTGGGTATCGAACACAATTTATCCATTCAATCCCTATCCCTAGAACAACAATACCTTGACAAAAAAGCCACTTGGTTGTCGGCCGGCGCACTGCCCGACATAGCTCTGCGGTCGGACCTAAATCAAAGCTCTTCCAATTTACGGCAATCCTTCGCCAATGGACTAGAAGTTGAACAAAATGGCGTTTCATCCCGGGGAATTTCGGCCGGAGCCGACCTGCAATGGGTGGTCTTTGACGGATTGGGCATGTTTTTCCGATTCAAAACACTAAAACAAGAATCAAAAACCAAAGCCATTCAGCTGCAGGTAGAAATTGAACAGCAAATCTTAACCCTGGCCAATAGTTTCTTCAAGGCCAGAAATCTGCAGCAAAAAATGAAGATTTTCAACGCTTTGCTAAAAAGCCAAAAAAATCAAATTAATCTGGCTCAAAAAAAGGTAGAAGCAGGTATTTTGCCCCGACAAACCCTGCTTCAATTAAGCATTGAATACAATAAAAATAAAATGCTGTGGATTGATATTCAAGATCAATTCAAACAAAGCCTAATTGAACTGGAAGAGAAAATCGGATTTTCTGCCCGCATTTCTGAAGTAGACAGTCTAATTCCTCCGGCCTTATTGGAGTTCCCCAACGCCTCTGAAAAATCACCCGATTTTTCTTCTGCCCCACAAATCCTGGAACTTAAATCTCAAGCCGAGGCCTTAAAATTCAATCTACAATCCACCAAAAGCCGACGATACCCAACATTAACGCTGAATTCAACCTTTCAATTTGCCCAATCCGACAACAGTGCCGGATTTTCCTTGTTCAACCAAAGCTTCGGGCCTTCCGTTGGAATTGGTTTCAGAATGCCTTTGCTGGGCCGCAGTCAAATCCAAAATGCCCTTCGAGATGCCTCTGTATCGCTTTCTTTAAATAACCTGGCACAACAAAATTTAAATCGATTGTTAAACCTGAACCATCAATTGGCCAAACAGCGCTTTTTCTCCCTTCAACTTCAATTTGAGCTAGCCACTAACAACCAACAGCTTTCCCAAGAAAACATGGCTTTAACCGAATCGGCATTTGAACAAGGTCGACTTTCCCTGGAAGCCATGCTCATGGCTCAACAAAGCTGGTTGCAATCTCAAATAAGCCTTGAAGACATCCGTAAACGCATTCTGGAAACGGTATTGGAAGAAAACAACCGACTAGGAAGCCTTTCTAAAAAGCTGAGCTGGGAACAATAAAGAAACAGTTTGACCTACTCGGTGGCCATACCCCATGAAAATTCGATTTTTCATTGAAAAACCAACCCAAAAATATTCGCTTCTCGCTTCCTTTGCATGGAATCAAAGCAGAAAGGCCATACCTTTGAACTATGGAACGACCTCTGATACTCATTTGCAACGACGATAGTATTTTTGCCCCCGGCATTAAGGCGCTGATTCGCAGCATGCAAACCCTGGGCGATGTGCTTGTGGTGGCTCCCGATAGTCCACAATCGGGCATGGGACACGCAATTACAATTAATTCCACACTGCGCATTAACCGAATTCCCAACGATGAAGGGTATGAGGCCTACAGCTGTACCGGAACTCCGGTTGACTGCATAAAAATTGCGGTTAACAAGCTGGCAAAACGCCCAATAAATCTGGTGGTTTCTGGAATTAACCATGGCAGCAATTCCTCCATTAATGTGATTTATTCCGGTACCATGTCGGCAGCAATGGAAGGCTGCATCGAAGGATTCCCAAGCATTGGTTTTTCCCTGTGCAATTACAGCTATGATGCAGATTTCGAACCCTGTTTGCCCTATGTACGCCACATTGCAGCCCTTGTACTTAATCAGGGCCTTCCCAGTGGCACATGCTTGAATGTGAATATCCCTTCTCCGAAAAAAGGAGGAATTAAAGGAGTTAAGGTGGCAAGGCAGGCCAAAGCCATGTGGGTGGAAGAACTAGATGAACGGACCGATCCCCGAGGCGGCAAGTATTTTTGGCTGACCGGAAGTTTTCGGAATTTGGACGCAGGCATGGACACCGATGAATATGCCCTGGAAAAAGGATTTATTTCTGTAGTTCCCGTACATATTGATTTTACAGCTTACTCGGCCATTTCCGAGTTGAGTCAATGGAATTTTGAACCCCCAAGAATATGATTCATCGCTGGTTGGATAAAGACCATTTTTTGTTTGGTTTGGGCCTGGCCATAGTGGTGCCTACCCTTTTTTTTAGCGCCTTGATGGGCCTTCAAATTGCAGCCATGAATGTGTTGAAATTCAAATTGCCCCTAAGCACAGATATTGTTCTCTTTTTGGCCATCGCTTCCAATTTACTGCCCTTTCGGTACTATATGATCAATCGGCAGCATGAGCAAACCGGAAAAGGCATTCTATTTTTCACCTTCCTGGTAGCCTTGATTTATGTGTTCATTGTATTGGGCCAAGAGGAAAACTGGTTTCAA
>JAQCBQ010000184.1 GCA_027621385.1 Bacteroidota bacterium
ACAATCAGCTGAAATCTGAAAAAATTCACGGGCAAGCCATGTTGGAAAAAGGAATGGTGTATGCTCCAGACTTTTTGATTAATTCCGGCGGTCTGATTAATGTGAATGGCGAATTGGAAGGCTATTCCAAAGAAGCGGCCATGAAAAAAGCCGAATTCATCTTCGATGTGTGTGGATCTATTCTTACTGAAGCCAGAGATACCAATACGTTTAGTGGCAATGTAGCCATTGATTTTGCTCAACGCCGAATCGATGCCATTGCCGGTATTCGCACCCGGGGATAATCCCTACTTTTTTCTAGTTTTTCGTTCATTTTTTCATTCTTAGGGTTAAATTGCACACGTTATGTTGAATAGAAGGCACATCCGAGTTAAGGTTTTGCAAGCGCTCTACGGATACATCCAATCTGGACTAAATAATGTTCCGGCAGCTGAAAAGGCCATGGTTCAATCCTCAGAAGAGATTTACCGGCTCTATTTGTTTCAACTGTCTTTGCTGCTCGAATTCAGGCACTTTGCCTTTCTCGACAAACAAGATGCCAAGAATAAAAAAATTCCCAGCCCCGAAGATTTAAAAGACAGCAACCCGTTTTTAGACAATCTGCTGCTAAAATCCCTGGCCGACAACCCCTCCTTTTTGCAACGCCTATCCCACCATAAAGTTTCCTGGTCGGCCTACCAAGATGAAATTCATAAGGTGTGGAGAAAAGTGAAGAAAACCGATTTCTTCTTGGAATACATGGCCACCCCACAACCTACTGAAGAACAAGATCTGCAGGTTTTGATGTCCATTTTTACCGAGGTCGTTTTTCAGGAAGAAGTGCTCGAATCCATTTATGAAACCCTGAACATCCATTGGATTGATGACCTCTATGTGGTCAACCATTCCTTGATAAAAACCCTGAAAACCCTAGGCGAAAAAAAGAAACTGAAACTCGAAAAGCTCTACAAAGACGAAAACGACGATAAGGCCTTTATGGTGGATTTATTTCGAAAAGTCATTTTGTACAACGATGAATTTCAGGAGCTTATACAAGAAAAGGCGAAAAACTGGGAATTGGAGCGCATCGCAGTTATGGATCTGCTGCTCATGAAAATGGCCATGACCGAATTGGTGACCTTCAGCAGCATTCCAATTAAGGTTACTCTGAACGAATACATCGAACTTTCAAAGCATTTTTCAACCCCCAAAAGCAATACCTTCATCAACGGTATTTTAGATAAGGTGATGGCTGATTTTAAAGCTTCAGGAAAAATGCAAAAAACCGGTCGAGGTTTGCTCGATGCTTAATATCTTTGCACAAACATAAATTCTAATCTTATGGTACGCTTTCTGTTTTCATCTCTTTTAGCTTCATCTCTTCTTTTGGCCTCTTGCGGAGGTAAAGATGCGTCTGAACCCACCGAAATCCCGGCAGATATGGTTGGAAAAACAACCACGATGGTGTTCGAAAAAGACACCTTTAATTTCGGTACCCTCACCAAAGGCGATAAAAAGGAATTTACGCTTACCTTCACCAATACCGGAAGCGAACAGCTTATTATTGCTGACGCGAAAGGCTCTTGCGGTTGTACCGTTCCCGAAAAACCCGAAGGACCGATTAAACCCGGCGAAAAGGGCGAAATTAAGGTGGTGTTCGACAGCACCAATAAAAAAGGTGGCCCCATCACTCAAACCGTAACCCTAACTGCCAATACCGAACCCAATGTCACTGTTCTGCATGTGGTAGGACAAGTCATTGATCCCAATGCCGACAAAGAAGGGGGAGACCACGCCGGACACGACCACGCCGGCGGTAGCCACGAAGGTCATAACCATTAATTCTTCCTCCTATGAATCTTTTCCTAATGCTTGGTAACTCCGCTTCCGGAGGAGGTCAAGGCGATTTCACTCAGTTTATTTTCCTTGGCCTGGTGCTGGTGGTATTTTACTTTTTCATGATTCGTCCTCAAATGAAAAAGTCCAAAGACCAGAAAAAATTCCGCGAAGCCCTGAAAAAAGGAGACCGGGTGGTAACCATCGGTGGCATACACGGAAAAATTCTGGACATGACCGATACCACCGTTACCCTTGAAATGGTAGATAAGAACCACATTAAGTTCGAAAAATCAGCCATTTCTATGGATAACTCGGCCAGCCTGTCCGATACCTCGAACTAAGCCCAAGGCATGGCGCATGGCCCTGCTATTGTTGGATTAACCGGAGGCATTGGTTCAGGTAAATCCGCCTTGGCCGCCGCCTTGCAACAGCTCGGGGCCCCCGTGTTCTATGCCGACCAAGAAGCCAAGGCTTTTTACCTGTTCCCTGAACACAGAACCTGGATTGCCCATACCTTTGGAGAACAGTCCTTTTTCCCCAACGGAGAACTCAACAGAGCCCACATCGCTCAGCACATCTTCAGTTCCAAGGAGCTAAAAGCCAAGCTTGAAGCGAAAATCCATCCTTTTGTTCAAGGCAGATTTCAGGCCTGGATGCAGCAGCAAACCGCCCCCTACATCCTGCGCGAAGCCGCCATTTTAATTGAATCTGGCTCCTACACAGATTGTGCAGCCGTTGTGGTGGTCGAAGCTCCCCTCGAACAACGCATTCAACGGGTTATGGAACGCGATGCTGTGCCGCGGGAGGTTGTCCTGCAGCGCATTCAGGCACAAATGAGCGATGAGCAGCGCAGCCGCTACGCTACCCTGCGGCTGCAAAATCCCGATGGAACCGATGTGCAGGCACTGGCCAAACACCTGCACCAAACACTTCTTGAACGCCTGCGCCCATTATGAAAACCATTCTAACGGCCCGGGAACAGCGGCTCCACGATGCCGACATTCAGCAGGCAGAGGGCATTTCTTCCCTAAGCCTCATGGAGCGTGCCGCCTTTCGCATATACAAGGCCATGCTGCCCAAACTTCGCCGCCTGGCTCCCATGCGCATTTCCGTATTGGTAGGGCCGGGCAACAACGGTGGAGACGGATTGGCGCTGGCGCGCTACCTATCTGCCCATGCACCAATTCAGGTATTGCGTTGGCACAGCAGCAGCTATAGCCCCGACCACTTGCAGCAATGGTCGGCGCTGCAGGCCTTGCGGCCCCGAATTTCAGTGTTCGATTACCGACCTGAAGCGGAACATGAATTGAAAGAACTTCCTTCCTGCGGACTGTGGATTGACGCCCTGTTTGGCCATGGACTTACCCGGCCCTTGGGCCCTGAATACAAAACCCTGTTTGACCGGATTTTAAGCCAAAACGTACCCGTTTGGGCCATCGACTTGCCCTCGGGTTTGCCGGCCGACCCCTTGCTGTTTCCCTATACAGAACCCATCTTAAAGGCCAGCCATACCTTTAGCATTGACCGCCCGGCCTTCAGCATGTTGTTTCCCGAGGCGGCGCCCTTTCTCGGCACCTGTCAGCAAATTCCCTTGAGTGATTTAAAACCCGGTACCGCATCGAACCTGGGCTGTTGGCTGGAATCGGAAGACATTCGGAAACGGATTCCGCAGCGGCAGTCCTTTGTGCACAAGGGGAATCAGGGTTGGCTGCTGGCTCTGGGAGGCGGCAGCGGGGGCGAAGGAGCCCTTACCTTGTGCAGTGCGGCGGCCTTGTCGGTGGGTGCCGGAAAAGTCCTGGCTTTGGGGGCAACATCGGCGGCGGCGCCCTTGCTGAGCCGCTGTCCTGAGGCCCAGTTTCTGGAATGGTCTTCAATCGGGCTTGAACTTCCGGCCAAAGCAACGGCCATGGCCTTGGGGCCGGGAGCGGGTAGGGCAGAGGCCGTTCGGCGCTGGCTGGACTATGCACGGCAGCGCAGCGATCTGCCGCGGGTGTTGGACGCGGATGCCTTGAATCTGCTGGCGGAATCTCGGCCGGAAATTCCTTTCGAGGGCACCGTGGTATTGACTCCGCATCCTGCCGAGTTAGATCGGTTGGCGGGAGACAGCAGCAGCTCGGTGCAGCGCTGGGAAAAGGCTCGAAAGCTGGCCACAGACTGGAACTGCTATGTGGTATTAAAGAACCACATCACCTGGGTATGTAGTCCTGATGGTCGGGCATTTGCCTTGGACTTTGGTACGCCGGCGCTGGCAAAAGGGGGTTCGGGCGATGCGCTGACGGGCCTGATTGCGGGTTTGTTGGCTCAGCGCCTCCCGGCCTTAGATGCCTGCGTGTTGGGGGTGGCCTTGCATGGTCGCGCGGCCCGGCTTATGGAGGCCGAACGGGGCACCGAGGCTGTGTCGCCCGCAGAATTGCCGCAATACATGGGCCTGGCCATCCGTTCCTTTGTGCAGAGAATGGGGGATGATTTGGGCGCTTAACCGGCTCTCACTGCAAGTCCTCGCCCCGGCGGGCTGCCGGAATACCGGCCTGCGGTGGCTCCCTCTGGTCGCCTCCTCGGCTCGGACCGGCAGGCCGCCGGGGCTGTGGGCTTTCCGTATCGATCCGGAGCGCGGGGCGGTGTAATTCATATCCGGTATTTTTTGGATAAATGGGTTAGGTGCGGGAAACATCCCGGAATACCGCGCCTAAGTTCACTTTGAATTTCTAATTGTTGAGTGGGCAAATAGATTGACTCAAATCCAAACGTAGCATGGGCATAAAGTCATTTAGAGAGCATTAAACCATAACATCCGTTGCATAGGATATTATCCCAATTCTGATCGGAAATAGCCAGCATTTTAGAGGTTTTTGCCTGATTGCAGCGGGAACACGTAAAATGAATCAATTTTTCGAACCGGAACTGAGTTAAAGGACCGCGCGCTGGATATTCCTTGATGATTTTTTCTGGGGGTTTGGGCATATCATCTTTAATTTTTGAGAAAAATTTCAAAAATCTTTGATCTTGG
>JAQCBQ010000185.1 GCA_027621385.1 Bacteroidota bacterium
TGTACAGCCTGTTTACCTTGGGCGCTCCAATCCTATTGCTATTCCGGTGGTTCGGCAATACCTTTCTTTCTTTGCTGCTGATTGGTATGATTGAAGCTCTTTTTTACAAAAAAAAGGTCTGACGAATGGAAAATCGGCAGCGTATATACTTGGTCTTGATGGTATTGGTAGGGCTTATTTTTTGGGTGCGCCTTTTTTTTCTTCAAGGGCTTGATGACCGGTTTAAATTGGCGGCAGATACCTACAGCATTCGTCGCCTTGTGAATCAACCTCTGCGGGGTAATATTTTTGATCGAAACGGCAAGGTCTTGGCGACCAATGATTTTGCCTTTGATCTAATGGTGATACCCTCTGAAACTCAGGTTATGGATACCGTAGCCTTAGCCACGTTGACCGAAGTGCCTTTGGAAGAAATGCGAAAGGCCTGGGCCAAGGTGATTAAAAACATTGAGAAAAAACGCAGGTATAAACGGCAGCCACAACCGTTAATTCGAGATTTATCTCAGAAATCCATTGCCGCTTTTCAAGAGAAAATGTTCCGCTTTCCCGGCTTATATGTGGAGAAGCGCTCTGTTCGACGATACCCTGAACCCTTCGCGGCTCACGCCCTTGGTTATGCGCGCGAAGCCGATGCCTCGGTGCTGGAATCCGACTCGTATTATCAGCCCGGCGATTATGTGGGCGTCGCTGGAATTGAACGGGCCTATGAGTCTCAATTGAGGGGAATAAAAGGAGTTCGTAAGGTGTATGTGGACGTTCGAAACAATGAAAAAGGAAGCTACATGGATGGGGTGTACGATACCCTTCCTGTGCCGGGAAGCGATTTAACCACTACCCTTGATATTGAATTGCAGAAATACGGAGAACAATTGATGCAGGGGAAACGTGGAGCCATTGTAGCCATCGAACCCGCAACGGGAGAAATTTTAGTCTTGGTTTCCTCGCCATCTTACGACCCCAATTGGATGGTGGGCAGAAACCTCAGGCAACATTATGGCAGTTTGATTTTAAACCCCGGTAAACCCATGTTGAATCGGGCGGTAATGGACGGATACCCTCCCGGTTCTACCTTTAAGGTAATGAACGCCATGCTGGGCTTGCAAGGCGGAGTGATTAATCCCTCGACGGTGGTTCCCTGTGGTGGTGGTTTTCGATTGTCGGCAGCGCATACTGTGGGTTGCCACGGACACCCCAACGCCGATTTGCGGTTCTCAATTACCACCAGTTGCAATGCCTATTATTGCCATGTATTTAATGAACTGACCAAAACCGGAGCCAATCCTCGCCAAGCCTATAGCGCTTGGTACGAAGGAGCTAAACGCTTTGGGTTTGGAACCAAATTGGGCACCGATATCCCCGAAGCTAAAACAGGTTTATTGCCCTCGCCGGAATACTATGACCGCGTGCATGGAAAAGGCAAATGGAGAGGATTGACCATAATTTCTTTGGGCATTGGGCAGGGCGAATTGAAAGCCAATGCCCTGCAAATCGCCAATTTAGCTGCTACAATTGCCAACCGTGGTTATTTTATTTCACCTCACCTCGGGAAGGCATTGAATGGGAAACCATTGCCCGATACCACGTTTAAAAAGAACTATACCCGAATTGATACTTCCCATTTTCAAATTGCTTGGGAAGGGATGTATGGAGCCGTACATAAGCCCGGAGGAACAGCCAAAGTGGCTCGTCTAGATTCCATTTCTGTATATGGAAAAACAGGAACCGCCCAAAATCCGCATGGGAAAGACCACTCTGTATTTATGGCCTTTGCGCCTTCCAACAAACCCCGAATCGCCATTGGTGTTTTGGTGGAAAATGGAGGATTTGGAGCCACCTATGCCGCTCCAATCGCCTCGTTGATTATGGAGAAATACCTGACCGATACCATAACCCGGCCTGCGCTGCAAGAACGCATGCTACAAACTCGATTGGAATGAGTTTTAACGATCGACGCGACGGTTTTATTGGGCAGGTTGACTGGATTTTGGTGGGCCTTTATTTGGCTCTAACCTTAATAGGTTGGATGCATGTGTGGTCTGCCGTTCCAGGCCAGGAACGGCTGTCCCCATTTGATCTTTCAAGCGAGGCCGGAAAACAGTTCGCCTGGTTGATTATTTGTCTGCTCGTTGGCGCTGCCGTGCTGCTCACCGATACAAAGTTGTTGTTTGCCTTTCGGTGGCCTTTGTATGGCTTTGGCTTGGCCTTATTGCTTGTGGTTTTGGTCATCGGGCAAGAGGTCGGCGGCAATAAAAGTTGGATTGTCCTCAATTCTTTTATAAAGATTCAACCCTCTGAATTTGCTAAGTATTTTACGGCTTTGGCCTTGGCAGGGTACTTGGCAACGCCCCTGCACTTGGCTCCTCCTGCTGGTCGATGGCCCGGATTTTTCTGGATTTTCATGGCCCCAATTACGCTGGTGATGGTGTTTGCGGATGTGCTGCTAGGCCAAGGATTGCAAATGAAACGGGTAGTGTATTGGTTGAAAGCATTTGCGCTGATTGGCATTCCTGCCGTTTTGGTTTTAGCTGAAAAAGATACCGGATCTACCCTGGTGTATGCCGCTTTTGTTCTGGCTTTGTTTCGATTTGGTTTGTACTTAATTATGCTCTATTTGGGCTTGGGACTCGCTTTTTTGTTTTTAACCTCATTGGTGGTACAGCCTTGGATTTTAATTCTGGGTTTGGTTTTGGTCTCCATTGCTGTTTGGTTGTTTCTGCTGGGTCGAAGCCGTAAAGCCATTCTTCCGCTTGGATTTTTCTTGGTGTTACTTTCCCTTTTTACCTTGGGCGGACGCTGGGTTTTTGATACGGTTCTTTTACCCCACCAACGTACCCGGATTATGGTTCTTTTTGATCCTGATCTTGATCCCAAAGGCAGCGGATGGAATGTCAATAATTCGAAAATGGCCATTGGATCAGGTTCCTGGCTGGGTAAGGGCTTCTTAAATGGCACATTGACGCAGTTGAAGTTTGTACCTAAACAGCATACCGATTTTATTTTTTCCGCCATTGGCGAGCAATGGGGCTTGGCGGGAACTACGGTGGTTATTTTGTTGTTCTTAACGCTGATGATGCGCTTAATTTTACGGGCCGAAATGCAGCGTTCTCCGTTTGCCAAGGCCTTTGGTTACATCGTGGCCTGCGTTCTGTTTTTCCACTTTTTTATGAATGTGGGCACTACAATTGGGTTGGCTCCCGCTGTTGGGGTTCCTTTGCCCTTTGTCAGTTACGGCGGGTCTAGCTTGTTGGGTTTTACGCTCTTGTTGTTCACCTTCATTAAGCTGGATGCCCATAATTTAGAAGTGTTAAGGTAGGGCGGCTTATCGGGCTGTTCGCTTGTATTCAACCGCCTTTGGCTTGGTTGGGGCTGGCCCGTGCGGGGTCCCTGCGGGCCTCCGCCGGTCTGCCCCAACAGCAAGCCCAAGTCGGTTTCATACCGCTGCCATCCCGGCCGCGGGCCCCCTCAAATCGAAGAGCCCAAGAAATGGATTTCAGGCAAATTAATCCCCAACCGGCGTGCCCAAGCGAAAATAGAAATCAGGGTGTTTCGATCAAACTAAAGGCTTGAGGAGCTTCGTTGAATCGGGCTTTGGTTTCAGCCCAGGTTTTAGCAAACAAGGCGCTGTTTCGATAGGAATTCAAATGAGCCTCTGATTCCCAATGGCTAAGGGTATAAAAAACATGAGCCAAGTGAAGGTCTTGTTTCAATTCCACCCCAGAACAACCCGGCATAGCCTCAATCTTGGGTTTCACCTGTTCAAACATGGCTAAAAAATCAGAAACCAGTTCGGGCTTGAAACTCATTCGCACAATACGAAGTAGGGTAGAGGTAGATGAATTCATTTTTTTTATTCTTCAGCATCAATATGAACCGTGTCGCCTTCATTCATTCCCAGCATATTTTGAAAATGCCCCAGGTGAATGGCCAACTCCAAATAACCAGATTCATTAAATACAGCTACCAAGTTTCCTGAGGCCGCTTGAGAATACCGTTCACTGATGTGCCGTACCGTGTAGGATGACATTCTGAATTGGATTCGAAAGCCGCGCCCAGTAGGAAACAGTTGCTCAAATAAATCCCGATGAATATTGGTTATGGCATTGCCCGTTCGGTCAATATAAATGATGTTTCCTGTAATTCTGTCCTTACCGACCGAGGGTTGAAAATCATGCCGCTCTACCAGTCGGACTTTTTGAACTCCCCAAGTTTCTGGATTTTTGCCGGAAAGCAGCGCTTTGGCCAAACCGGGGAATAACTTTAAAGCGGGAAAAGTACCTTCACCCCCAGGCAAATGCGATACATCCCAAGCTTCAATCATTTGGCCTTTTAGCCCCATAAAATACTGCCCGGTATCCAACCCTAAGAAGTATTGGTTCCCAAATTCAAAGCAAACAATGGCATAGGCTCCTTCTTGAGGGGTTAAGGCCATCAAGTGAATGGTTCCATCGGGAAAGTGCCGGTAGCATTGTTGCACAATCATGGCCGGCTTGCGCAAATCGCCCGGAATTAAGGAATGACTGATATCAATGCATTGGGCTTCAGGTATCTTTTTAATAATGGCGGCTTTGAGCACGGCGAGGTAAAAATCGTCGGTTCCAAAATCACTGCTTAAGGTTATCAAAGCCATGAAGCAAAGGTAGTCAGCAGAACAACAAAAAACATCGCATTCGAATAAGATAGTCCGTTGTAAGTTCCTTACTTTTGCATAGGACTATTTCGCTTGGAACAGCTAATCATACATTTGGAACATATTCA
>JAQCBQ010000008.1 GCA_027621385.1 Bacteroidota bacterium
GACCAGCAGTATCGATAATAACCACATCTGAATTTCTGGCCAATGCGGCATTTAACGTATCGAAGGCCACCGATGCGGGGTCGGCATTCATACCTTTATCAATGACCTCAACCTGGGTTCGTTGGCCCCAGATTTTCAATTGCTCTACGGCAGCTGCACGAAACGTATCGGCGGCTCCTAAGAGCACATTTTTCCCTTGTTGTTTAAACTGCCAAGCCAATTTCCCTATGGTGGTAGTTTTTCCAACCCCATTAACGCCTACAACCATAATAACATGTGGTCGCTGATTGTCTGCGATTCCCATTCCAGGTTTTAGGGCGTCATTGTCGCGCATGAAACGGGCGATTTCCTCCTTAAGGATATCTTGAAGTTCAGACGAGTTTAGGTATTTATTTTGAGCCACGCGTTGCTCAATGGCATCAATGATTTTTGTTGTAGTTGCAACTCCAACATCCGAAGAGATGAGGGTTTCTTCCAGGGCATCCAAGACCTCATCATCAACCTGTGACTTACCAAGTAAGCCACGCTTTAATTTACCGAGAAAGCCTTCCCGGGTTTTTTCCAGACCCTGATGAAGAGTTTCTGTTTTTTTTCTTCCAAAAAAATCGAATATGCCCATATAAACAAAAAAAGCTTCTTATGCAGAAGCTTTGAATAGGTTACAAAAAAAGGGGAATCAATTGCTTTTCAAAAAATCATTGACGTTATCCTTGTGGATAATCTCTTCTTTAAATTGGTATCCTTGACCACCACGGGTACTTTTAACCATTTTAATCACTTTGGTAAAGTCTTTTCCTTTACCCGTTTGCAGTGTTGCTACTGTTTTCTTAGCCATGGGAAGTACAAATTACTTGATTTCTTTATGAACGGTTACCTTCCGAAGAATTGGGTTGAATTTCTTCATTTCCAACCGGTCGGGTGTATTTTTCTTATTCTTGGTGGTAATGTAGCGGGAGGTGCCCGGTTGACCACTGGTTTTGTGTTCTGTACACTCTAAGATAACTTGAACTCTATTGCCTTTCTTTGCCATTTCTGTGCAGATTTCTACTAATGGACTGCAAAGTTAGACAAATTTCGGTTTTAACCATATGGTTCACCAATTATTTTGAAATTTTGGCTGGATTTAGGGCTAAACCATGAATTAAGCCTTTTATGCTTGCAACATTTAAGGGGAATTCAAGGAAGACGTGCAAAAAGCTAAGGAAGAAAAGCGCTTGGAGTCCGATTTTGTAGCTAAAGCCATACAGCACAAGTGCTAAGACCCAAATTCCGAGGACCAGAATGAGGTTTCTTTTGTTCATTTTATGCCATTGTATAATGCTGGTTTTACTAAACCAATTCAAGTAATGGTAGGTGTATGCAAAAGCAATAAAGCGCATTAAGCCGATTCCTAGAGCAGATGAAAAGACGGCGGCATCGGCAGCTATGGCATTGTTTTCAAGTCCTCCAAACCAAATTAAAAACTGCCGATTTAGCTCATAAAAGGAACTTTTGTAGCTGTCTGCAACATACCCGGAAATGGTGTACCCGGAAAAATCAGGTTGCCAAACAAAAGGAAGAACTCCACAGCACAGCAACAACGCAACAGAAACCCAACCGATGCGGCTTTTGGATTTCAGTGCACCGAAGGCCATAAATAAGGCTGTAAAGAAAAACACGTGCACCAAAGTGGGAAGGAAGACAGCAATAAACAAAGCCAAATGGGTCAAATTACCGGAGAACGAAATTCCTGGAGAGGTACCATAAGGTACGATGTAGCCTTGAGCTGATGCCACGGTACATTTGGGTGGTGCTTGAAGTCCGAACCCTGCCTGAACAAAGTCATATTGAACGGGGGTTAGTCCTTCAAAGGAGCGTTTGAATAAAACTCCATAATCGGGTTCCAGCTGTCCATTTTGGCGTTGCACCTGCATTCCGTTGACCAAGAGGTATGGATTTTCGCGCCATTCCAGCACGGTGGCGACGGGTTGGTCTTCGATGCGCACTTCTGTGGTGGGTCGTTCAATTTGAACGAGGAGTAAAAGTAGGCCAAAACCAATCAGGGCGGCGTTTCGAATAGTCCCTTTTGGTACGGCCACCATCGTAAGAGCTAAAACCAAGCAAGCCAATATAATATTGCCTCCCCAGCCTTGCAAATGCCCTTTATTAAATTCAGGAAACCATTCCATACCATAGGCGCTCCAAACAAGTAAGAGGCCTAGAACAACCACTATGGGCAAAAACAACCGGGCATTTTGCTGTTCGGAAATAAAATAGTTTCGCTGATGCAGCCAGCCGATTTCGGTTAGATAATGAAGAGGGCCTAAAACAGCGTAGGAAAAAAGGAAGAGTTCGAAGGGCAAAACATAAGCCAGTCCTAGGCTGAGGAACATCAAACCAATGTTAATCCAATCTATGGTTTTTGTGCTCATGGCAACTGCTATTTATCCAAAGGACGGAAAACCTGGATGATTGTCTAAAATCTCCTCGATGGCCTGCAGGATTTCGGGTTGAAGTTTATCGGTAAATTCTATGGCCTTCATATTTTCAGCCAATTGTTCGGGCTTTGAAGCTCCTAGAATTACCGTACTCACCTTGGTATTTTTCAGGCACCAAGCGATGGCCAACTGGGGCAAGGTCATCCCCAATTCCTTGGCCAGATTTGCCAGAGGAATTACCTTTCCGATTTTCTTTTCAGCTCCTTCACCCGTCAGCATTTCTTTAAGCCATTGCATATCTGGCAAATCGGTACGGGTTCCTCCCGGTGCGCCTTGGTTGTATTTTCCGGTGAGCAATCCGCTGGCTAGAGGAGACCAAATGGTCGTGCCCAATCCGAAGCGTTCGTATAAATTCCGATATTCCCGTTCAACCCGTTCTCTGTGAAACATGTTGTATTGGGGTTGTTCCATGGTGGGTGGGATCAGGTTGAATTGCCGCGCTACAGCGTGGGCTTCAACGATATCAGCGGCTTCCCATTCGCTGGTACCCCAATAAAGCACTTTACCTTGACGAATCAGGGAATCCATCGTAAACACCGTTTCTTCGATGGGGGTATTTTTATCGGGGCGGTGGCAAAAATACAGGTCTAAATAATCAACCTGCAATCGTTTCAAGGCGGCATGGCAAGCCTCTACCACATGCTTTCTGCTTAATCCGGTTTGGTTTGGGTGGCTTCCACCCCAAAACACTTTTGAAGATAAAACAAAGCGATCTCGAGGCCAACCCGCCTGCTTAAGGATTTTCCCCATGACCTCTTCAGACTTACCATGGGCATACACTTCGGCATTGTCGAAAAAATTAATTCCAGCGTCGTAGGCCTGGTGCATCAATGTTGAGGCAACCTCATCTGAAATCTGATGACCAAAAGTCACCCAACTTCCAAAGGACACGGCCGAAACCTGTAGTCCTGATTTTCCTAATCTACGGTATTCCATATCCAAAAGTAAGAATCATTTCAGGTCTTCACATTCAAAATGGGGAATAAACGAAATCAACACCAAACAAAAATCCTATGACTTGCCGCAGATATGTATCTTTGAGAAATTTTGAAACCCAATGAAGTCCATTCAAACCTATGCTACCCTTGCTTTAGCTGTCGCGGTGGCCGTCTTGTTTTATTTTCAGTTCAGCACCTCCAATTCGGGAACTTCGAACATTGGTAAATCCTTGTCGGATTCGTTGACCAATCCGGGAGAGGGCTTGAAGGTTGCTTATGTAAATGGAGACAGCATGATGTCCAATTATGGATTGATGAAAGATTTGGAAGCCAAATTCATTCAAGACAATATGGTTCGAGAGACCAAATTAAAATCAGCTCAATCGCGGCTAGAGTCGCAATACAGAGCGTATCAAAATGAACTGAGCACCTTAACCTCACGAGAGCGGATGAAGAAAGAGGAGCAATTGCAGCAGGCTCAGCAGCAATTGATGGCTGACCAGCAGGAACTCAGTCAAAATGCTGCGGTTCAAGAAGCCGAAATGTACAATCAAATTCAGGATAGTTTACAAGCCTTTTTCAAGGAATTCGGCAAAGAATTGGGCGTAGATTTTGTATTGGCCACCCAAAAAGGTTCAGGCATTTTATTTGCCAATCCGGCATTGGATGTTACGGGTCCTGCTATTGAGAAATTAAACAAACGGTACGAAGCCGGGAAAACAAAATAAATAAAATGGGAAGGTGTTTTTTAAAGCCACTCCAAATCAGGGGATTATGGATGTTGGCACTTTTTTGTGTATCAATTCCTATGTATGGATCAATCCAAATTACTCCACCGGGATATTGGCAGATTCAGGTCCATTACACCATGTCCGTTCGTCTTGATACAGCTCAACATACCCTTTCCGGTTCTCAAAAACTAAGCGTGCACAACACCTCACCTGATACCTTGCGCGAGCTGTACTACCATTTATACTACAACGCCTTTCAGCCGGGTTCAGCCATGGATGTTCGCAGTCGGACATTGCCCGATCCCGACCGCAGAGTAGGCAGTAGAATTCAAGGATTAAAGCCCAGCGAGCAAGGATTCCAACGGATCTTATCCATTCAACAGGAACGCAGCCCAATCAACGATTTCCAAGTGGAGGGAACGGTATTGCATGTGCCTTTAGCTAAGCCCATATTGCCCGGACAAAAAACCACGATGGACCTTCAATTTGAGGCTCAAATTCCGGTTCAAATTCGCAGAACAGGTCGGCACAATGCCGAAGGAATTGACTTTTCAATGACTCAATGGTACCCTAAGTTGGCGGTGTACGATGAAAACGGCTGGAATACCGACCCCTATATTGCCCGTGAATTTTATGGAAACTATGGAACCTTTGAGGTAACCCTAAACGTTCCTGCCAACCAAGTTGTGGCGGCAACCGGAGTGCTTATGAATCCCTCTGAAGTGGGGCATGGCTATTCCTCCAGCTCATCGCCAAAAAAAGGCTGGTTAACCTGGAAATTTAAGGCAGAACAGGTGCATGATTTTGCCTGGGCATGCGACCCTGATTACCGGCACGACACCCTTAGGGTTCCCGGGGGGCCTTTGCTGCGCTTTTTTTATCAAACCGATTCTACCCTAGCCAATTGGCAGGCCTTAAAACCCTATTGCCGACAATTGTTTGAAAACATGTCGGAACAATTTGGGCCCTATCCTTACCCTGTATTCAATTTTGTACAAGGTGGGGATGGAGGCATGGAATATCCGATGCTGACGCTAATCACAGCCAGAGGTTCCTTAAATGGCTTGGTTTCGGTTTCCTTTCATGAAGCCATTCACAATTGGTTTTACGGAATGTTTGGGTTTGACGAAGGCAAGTATCCCTGGATGGATGAAGGATTTACCCAGTATGCCACGGAATACATGATGCACGCAATTTTAAAGGACGAACATCCACGAAAAAGCTTAATTGCCACTTATAAAATGTTGCTCGCCATGCCCAACCGGCAGCCTTTAAGTACACATGCCGACTGGTATTCCAGCAACAGGGCGTACAGTTTATCCTCCTACATCGGGGGAGCCGCCTTTTTGGAACATCTAACCTACATTATTGGCCCTGAGCGCATGAAGGCCTTTTGGAATCGGTTTTATGAAGATTGGAAATTAAAGCATCCCAAACCTGAGGATCTAATTCGGGCGGCCGAGCAGGTGAGTCAGATGGAGCTGGATTGGTTTCATCGGGAATTCATTTTCTCTACACATACTATAGATTATGCCGTTGACACTGTTTTTCAGGCAGAGGGCAAAGCGCGCATCAAATTATCCAATAAAGGTAGTTTCCCCATGCCTGTACGGTTAAGAATAACGAAAAAAGACGGCTCAGCACTCAATTTGATGATTCCGCTGGACGTTCAACGCGTCAAAACCAATCCAAATCAATCCCATACCAGCCTTTCAAATCTAGGTCCATTTAAAGCATGGCCTTGGGTAGAACCCACCTATTTAATTGATTTACCGTTTAATGTAGAAAGCATTCGCTCTGTGGAGATCGATCCCGATGGATACACGGCAGATGTGCAGCTTGAAAACAACGTTAAAATGCTACCATGAACCATGCATTCATTGTACCTTTGAGCAACGGTAAAGTGGTATGAAAAAAATACATTTGGTTCTTTTGTTGGTAATAGCTGCATCTGTAGGTGTGGTTTTGGTAGCTTTGGGGAATTCAGACTCCTACGCCTCGTTTGCTAAGGCCATAGAAAACCCCACACGCACCTACCATGTGGCTGGAAAATTAGATTTAAATGCCCCCATGGTTTACGATCCGCATACCGAGGCCAACCTGTTTCATTTCACCATGATTGACAACGACGGAAAGCGGTGTAAGGTCGCTCTTCACAAGCCTAGGCCTCAAGATTTTGAACGGTCAGAACAAATTGTTGTGATTGGACAAATGGAAAATGAAACCTTCCAAGCCCGTGACATTTTGACCAAATGTCCTTCTAAATACAACGATGCGCCCACACAAACCGTGGATTTGTGAACACCATAGAATTTATCAACGAACAAATTTGGCCTGAATACTTAGGTCGAGGGCTTCTTATTCTTGCGCTTATCTCCGCATTTTTTGGAGCCTATTCTTTTTTCAAATCCATTTTAAGGCCAAACCTGGAACAAAGTTGGACCGGCATGGGGCGACTGGCCTTTTTAATTCATAGCAGCAGTGTGTTCTTAATTGTGGCTTTGCTGTTCAGCTTGTTGCTCAGCCGGCAATTTGAATTTTATTACGTTTGGAAGCACAGCAATACTGCCCTACCCCAATCGTATATTTTTGCCGCATTTTGGGAAGGCCAAGAAGGCTCGTTTTTGCTCTGGGCCTTTTGGCATTCGGTATTGGGATTGTTCCTTCTTCGAAATTTCAAAACCAATTCAGGCGTTTTAGGCACGGTGATGTTGGTTCAGGGATTTTTGATGACCATGCTCTTGGGCCGGGTGGTTTTTATACCGGAATGGGGAATTGATTTTACCATTGGCTCCTATCCCTTTACCCTAACTCGGGAGCATCCCAGTTTGATGAATGCTCCCTTCACAAAATTGCCCGATTATCTGTTAAGCCTCGATGGTCGTGGGTTAAATCCCGCACTTCAGAACTATTGGATGACCATTCACCCCCCTACCCTCTTTTTAGGTTTTGCCTTAACCACAATTCCGTTCGGATTTGTGGTTCAAGCATTTCTGCGTCGGGATTTTAGTTCTTGGTTTAAAAAGGCCTTGCCTTGGGCATTTTTAGGCGTAGGAATTTTGGGCGCCGGAATTTTAATGGGTGGAGCTTGGGCCTATGAAGCGTTAAGTTTTGGAGGCTTTTGGGTTTGGGATCCGGTAGAAAATGCATCTTTGGTTCCTTGGCTGTTGCTTACCGCCGGAGCACATATGCTGCTGATTCCTAAAAAATCCAAACTCATTCTAACACTGGCTCCCGTCTTCCTAATCCTTGGCTTTATAACGGTTCTTTACTCTACCTTTTTAACGCGAAGTGGAGTATTGGGAGATGCCTCGGTTCACTCCTTCACCGATTTAGGGTTGACTGGGCAACTGCTGCTCTTCCTTTTCTTTTTCATGGCACTTCCGGTTTACCTAGTGCTCAATAAACGATTCCGGTTTTACTATTTAAGTGCTGGTCTTCTTCTGCTTGTCTTTGGTTTTTCCAGCCAGTTTTCTTCCATTTCGAATGGGCTTTGGACCTTGTATGGACTGCTTTCGTTCGGCTTGGGAATTTATGGTTTGAACCAACGCCTAAGTCCATCGGCCCCAGCATTAGAAGACAACATTTGGTCTCGAGATTTTTGGATGTTGATGGGAGCCTTGGTACTTACGGTTTCGGCCCTTCACCTAACTGTCGAAACCTCGAAACCCGTCATTAATAAATTAACGGGAAGCTCGATGGCCGTTGGAGACGTAGCGGCATACAATGCCGTTCAATGGTGGTTTGGCCTACTTCTGTCCATCGGAATGGGACTGGTTCTGTATTTGCTGTATGGCAAACGGAATTCAGCCACCCTAATGAAAGACTTGGGGCAAGTGGCCCTGGTGGCCTTCGCCTTTACCCTGTTCAGCTATTCCTTGTACCCCTCCATGAAAGTAATGCCAGATGCCCTTCTTCTTTTGGGAGGATGGTTTGCTGCCGCTTCCGGATTTATATTTATTCGCCGGTTCATACGCAAGCACCCTTTGGCAGCAGGCGGAGGAATTGCTCATGCCGGTTTTGGTTTGTTGATGGTAGGAATTGTGATTAGCATGGGGCAGCAACAAAATGTGTCTAAAAATCAAAACCAAATCAATTTAAAAGCGCTCAACGAGGAGTTTTCAAATGAAGAGCATGTCATGCTGATGAAAGGCGATACCGTGGCCATGGCCGATTATCGGTTGGTCTTTGCTGGCGATAGCCTGGACGGCTCTTTTGCTCAATACCAAATTGATTATTTTTCCAATCAGGAAAAGGCATTTAGCTTAACCCCCCGCATCATTCTAAGCCCCAGCATGGGCAATGTGGCTGAACCTGCCACCAAACACTTCTTAACCCATGATGTTTTCACCCACATTACCTATGTGGATTTGGAAAACCTTAAACGAAAAAGCGCTGGAATTTCTGCTCCGGAATACGAGGAACCCCAACATTTTGAACTTAAAATTGGTGATACGGTGTATTCCTCGAATGCGTACATCGTCGTTGAGGGCATTGCTTCTGAACCTGGGGCTAAGATTGACCAAAATCCTACTGAGATGCAGTTGCAATTGTACCCTACCTTCACCGTTCGTGATTTGGATGGAAATGTGGATACGGTAAAGCCCTCCTTCCTGATTCAAGGTCTTTCTCTGCAAACCCGCCCCGATACGGCCAAAGGAAATGGCCTAGTGATCGAAGTGAAAAAAATAAATCCAAAAACCTCGACCATCGAGGTTGAAATGCAACGTAAAAAGTACCAGAACCAAGATGATTTCATCATCATGAAAGCCGTGGTTTTCCCTTGGATTAAACTGCTGTGGGCAGGGTGTTTTTTAGTGGTTATCGGAAGCCTGATGGCCGTTGTTGAACGCTTTAAACAGCATGGCCAAGGTTAGCATCATTGGTACCGGCAATCTGGCCTGGCATTTAAGTGAAGCCTTGTTTCGCTGCGGGCATACTCTGCTTGAATTTTGCGGCAGAACGGCTGAATCCACGCACATTTTAGCCAGCAGGGTCGATGCCCAGGCCATTGACCATCCCAGCCTGATGTCGAATGAAGCTGATTTTATTTTTCTTTGCGTCAGCGATACCGCCATTGCCGAGGTAAGTCGGCAACTTCCCGAGGGAAATTCGGTTCGAATTCACTGCTCAGGAAGCACTTCCATCCAAGTACTGCATGGAACGTACTCCGGTGTTTTTTATCCTCTGCAGTCCTTTCGGAAATCCAGCACGGTGCGCTGGAACGAGATCCCCGTTCTGGTTGAAGGCAGCACCTTAGAAGTAACCGAAGCGCTGTTTCACTTGGCTTCTAGTTTGGGCTGTCCCACCGAAGCAAAAACGGAATCCGATCGGCAACAGATTCACCTGGCTGCGGTTTTGGCTTCCAACTTTGTCAACATCCTGTGGCAAAAAGCGGAAGAATTATGCCTACAAGCTGGCCTTGAGCCCGAATTGCTGCATACCCTCATGGAAGAGACGCTAAACAAAGCGATTCAGTTGGGTTGCGCCCAAGCTCAAACCGGTCCGGCATTGAGGCGCGATCAAAATACCATGCAGAAGCACCTTGCCCGCCTAGAAGCCCAGGCTCCCTGGAACAGCATTTATACCTTACTCAGCCAAGAAATTGCCCTTCGCCACCCCCCTTCTAATCAACCATAACCCCTGCACATGCAGGAACTGTAATCCATACTGCTGATGAGCCAAGCTACTTCCCCTACCAATCCCTACGAACAGCTCTGGAAACAACAACAGCACTTTTTTCAAGGCCAACACACAAAACGTGTAGAACGACGAAAACAGCAATTAAGCCTGATTTCCAAACTTCTGAAAGACCATGAAGAAAAGTTGTTTCAAGCCATTTTTCAAGATTTTGGAAAATCGGCCTTTGAAACCTACGCTACCGAACTGGGCTTCTTGCACCATGAAATTGGATTCGCCATCCAGCATTTAAACCGGTGGACTTCCAGAACCTCGGTTCCTCATGGTTGGGTTAATTTCCCGGGCAAAAGTTACATTCAGCCTGAGCCATTGGGCTCTGCCTTGGTTATTGGGGCCTGGAACTACCCTTATCAAGTTTCTTTGCTTCCCGCCATTTCTGCCATTGCCGCAGGAAACACCGTCGTTTTAAAGCCCAGCGAAATGGCCCCCGCTACGGCAGAGGCGATGAAAAACATGATTAATTCTCACTTTTCAGCGGAAGAATTCCATGTGGTTGAAGGTGGAGTTACAGAAACCCAACAGCTGGTTGATTTGCCTTGGAATACCATTTTCTTTACGGGCAGCACTCGAGTGGGTAAAGAAATTTATCAAAGAGCGGCCAAAAATCTGACTCCCGTCACCCTCGAACTGGGTGGCAAAAGTCCGGCTTTCGTTTTGGCCGATGCCAATTTGAAGGAAGCGGCTAAAAAAATCGCCTGGGCGAAATGTTTAAATGCCGGGCAAACCTGCGTTGCTCCAGATTTTGTTTGGGTTGAATCCAGTGTGAAAGCGGCCTTCATCGAGGAATTAAAGGTGGCCCTGGGGGCCTACCCTCAAACCTACAATTCAAACAATGAGCACTATGTGCAACTGATTTCCGAGCGGCATACTCAACGCATGGCCGATTTTATTCAGGACAGTTCGGTGGTATTTGGCGGAAACATTGAATTGCAGCATCGCTTTGTATCGCCCACGCTGCTGCACCCGATAGATTGGAACGATGCGGTAATGCAAGAAGAAATTTTCGGTCCCATTTTGCCCGTCCTCGAATTTGATGATTTGAATGCGGCTTTATCTCAGGCCTTGCAGCAACCCTCGCCGCTGGCTTGCTATATTTTTTCGAGCCGCAGAGAGCGCATCGACTTGATTTTAAACACCTTACCATTCGGAGGCGGTTGTGTGAACGATTGTTTGATGCACCTGGCCAATCCTCGGCTTCCCTTCGGCGGAGTCGGACACAGCGGCAGTGGCCGCTACCATGGCGAGGCCGGCTTCCTAAGTTTCTCCCACCAAAAAAGCATCGTCGAAAAGTCGCGGCTCTTCGATCCTCCCGTTCGCTATCCACCCTATTTGCCGTGGAAATGGAAGCTACTTCGCCGCCTTCTCTCTTAATTTTTTTGGGGGGCGCCTAATCCCGCTTTCACCTGTAGTCAAGTTGCCCAAACCGGCGCGGTATGGGGCTGCGGTGGCTCCTGACGTCGCCTCCTCGCCCCTACCGCGAACGGTTTGGTCTTCCTTGCCTGCCGGTTCAATCGGGGGCGCAATCCTCAAACCCCAACTCAGGGGAATGACCAACACGGTCTGAGTTGAACATGATTTCTCACCTTAAAATTTACCGTACTTTTGAACATGCATTCCATGTTTTTAGGAAAGGTAGAAGGGAATATGGCCGAAATATCGGCAGAAGACCGCACCCATGCCGGCCGTGTACTTCGGCTTAAACCAGGCAGTTTAATTCAAGTGTGCAATGGGAATGGGCAAGCTTGGGAAGCAGAACTTCAATCCGATTTCCAAAGCAATGGTACCGCACGTGTACTTCGGGAACTGCCGGCTCAGGCAAAACCCGGATTGTGGCTGGGTATGGGAATTCTACATAAGGCCGACCGCCTGGAATGGATGGTTGAAAAAGCCGTAGAGCTTGGCATTCAAGGCATCATTCCCCTTCGAACAGAAAGGGCTATGGCCTATCGATTTAATGCTTCAAGGCTAAAAAAAATTATGGAATCTGCCCTCAAGCAATCTCAGCGCTATTGGATGCCTGAGTTGCTCGACCCCATCAACATTTCTGAGCTGTGCCAACAGAATTGGCCTGAAGTTCGGCGCTTTGCCTTTTGTCAAGATTCCGGCTCTCCGCTGGAAGAATGGCCCAATCACAGCAAGGAAGCCATAGGATTAATTGGACCTGAAGGAGATTTTAGCCCGGCTGAAGTATCCACCTTATTGGCAAACGGATTTAAACCCATGGCCCTGAGTGCATTCCGGCTGCGGAGCGAGACCGCTGCCTTGACCATGGTCTGCAAATGGAACCAAGCCCAAGGAATAGACCAACTCGCTATGATAAATCCACTTGTATGAACCAGTATTTTAATCCGGAACGGCCCGGAAAATCAGCATCAATCTCATCCACTGAACAACGCATGGAGTTTGAAGTGGATTACGACCGCATTGTTTTTTCAAGCCCCTTCCGTTCGCTTCAAAATAAAACGCAGGTGGTGCCCTTGCCCGAGCATGATTTTGTGCACACCCGATTGACGCACAGCTTAGAGGTTTCCAGTGTGGCCAGAAGCCTTGGGCGGCAAACCGCCTACCAGCTCCATCAACAAGGGATAGATATTGGCTCTAGCCCCTCTGAATGGGGAGCCATTGCCGCCGCTGCCGCCTTAGCCCATGACATTGGAAACCCGCCCTTTGGGCATGCTGGGGAATTGGCGCTGAGCGAGTGGTTTCAACACAACCACTTGTCGGGCTTAAGTGCAGAAGAAACCTACGATTTAGAACATTTTGAGGGGAATGCCCAAGGATTCAGATTGCTGGCCCAACGCAAAGATTTAAAGCCCACCTTTGCCACCCTTGGCGCCTTTAGCAAGTACCCCTGCCCCTCCTTGTTCGAAGGGCGCGATGCCCGAAAGAAAAGCCAAAAAAAATTCGGCTATTTTCAATCGGAAAAAGAGGTTTTTAATGAAATGGCCGATGCCCTACACCTAAAACCGCATGCCTCGGCTCCCCTTGCCCGCATGCGCCACCCCTTGTGTTGGCTGGTCGAGGCTGCCGACGACATTTGCTATTTAATTATTGACCTGGAAGATGCCGTTCGAATGGGCCTGGTATCCATTCAGCAAATGATTGAACTGGTTGAGCCATTGCTCTCTGAAACAGATAGCTTGAATGAATCTTTCAACAAGCGGAGCATTGATGAACAGGCAGGTTTGCTGCGCGCCATGGCCATTCGCGAATTAATTGGGCAATTTAGTCAAACCTATGTACAGCATTTCGATGCTCTAAAAGAGGGACAGCTGGATATTTCATTGGACAAACTGGTTGAAAAAGCAGAGGTCATTGCTCAGCTCTCTTCGTTTTCGGCGCGGCATATTTATCAAAGCAGTCGAGTTCTGGAACTGCAGGCCGCAGGATTTGAATTGTTGCCCAAGTTGACAGGCATGTTTATGGAAGCGGCTTTGAGTCAACGCGACGGAGCCGGAGCAAATTCCGGCCGACTAAAAAATCTGGCATGCATGCTTCCATTTTCCATTGATTCCACCAGCAGCGATTACCAATTGGCTCGACAGGTATTGGACTTCATATCCGGATTTTCAGACCGGAAAGCCATGGACATTTACCAGCGCATTACCGGCATACGGATGGGCTATTGAATGAGAGCACATTTCCTTTCAGGCCGCCCGCGGCAGGGATTGAAGAGGGTTGCCCGCAAGGGTGCCAACGGAAGCGGCCGCGCGGCGAGGAGGCGACTTTAGGAGCCACCGCAGCCCGCAGGACGCCCGTTTGGCAACCGCGGACTACCCCTGAAAGCCCGGCTGCCGCCCAACTTCCGTTAAAATAAAATTTGAACTGCCTAGCCCCTGTCCAATTAAGGAATCGCGATTTGAACCTCAGCTTTGCCTAGGTTAAAATAGGCGTCGAATGCATACAAAAACAGCGTATAATTGCCGGAAGAAGCCCCAGACGGAACATCTAAATTGCTGATGTTCAGCTGCCCCGTAGCAGGATCGTACAAGGAAGATGAACCGGCCAGCTGAACAGCGTTAAAATCCACAACCTCGAACTCCTCCTGACTGCTCAAGGATTTTAAAATTACCTCAACCCGATTTAATTCTGAAGCCGCGCTGCCGTCTGAAAGTTGGTCAGAAATGCTGGCCTGAACAGAAAACGGAGAAGAAATAGTAGCATTAGCCATGGGAATTTGAAGTTGAACCACCGGAGCAACGGTATCGGTGGCATCTTTGAAGAGCAGCGGAATATTGGCCGAAGATTCATTTCCATTTTTATCCAAGCAATACACCGTAAAATGGTAGGGACCGGGCAAAAATCCGGTTGGAATGTTAATGTAAAAATCGATGGCATCCGAGCTTCCGGACAAACTTCCAATAATCAGCGTATCCCAATTTGCCAGAGCCTGTTGGGTTTTACCGTGGGAATGCCCGTCGTGGTTGCTGTGAATGTCAATTTTAAACTGATTTAAGGCCTCATTGTCGGTAAACTGAACGGCAATCCGCATGGAATCACCCATGGCTACCGATGTTGGCATAAGTTCAGTTTGAATTTGAACCGCCGGAGGCATGTCGTCCACTCCACAAGCGAAGAAACCAAGGAAGAGAAAGGCTGCAGGGAAAAAACCGGTAATTTTCATGGTGTTTTGGATTTACGGTGGGGTTGAGTGAATGTAAAAATAGCAGAAAGTTGTAGGTTTCGGCCGGGTTCAGGAATATTGATAAAGCGGTAGCGGTTTTGATGCACAAAGTAGCGCTGATCAAACATATTTTGAAGTTCAATGTTCAACCTGAGTAACATTGATTTATACTGAAATGTTCCGCCAATGGCGAGAGCCGCAATGGCATATCCTGGGGTTTTCTTTTCATTTCGGGCAATGGCCTCTTGCGGAAGCGCTGCTACACAGGTTGCACGGATGTAGGGATGCTCCAGCCATGGAAAATCAGGAAAATGATGTTCCAGTTCTGTTTGCAAGGTGGCGGGAGGTATAAAGGGCAAAGGATACCCATTGCTTAGGTTAAAGCCAAAAACGCCATCGGCCACCAGTTTCATGTTCCAGCGGTGGTTCCAATGAACATCCAACATGGATTCAATACCGGTTTGAAACGCTTCCGCTTGAGTATAGCGGTACAATTGACCCGCCTCGGGCAAGGGCGAAAACGTGCCGGTGGGTTCTAAGAAAATGTACTTGTCGAAATAATAGAAAAAGGGAGAAACGGAAAAGTGTATCCGTTGATTTTGAAATTCATAGCTAAAATCCAGCTGCAAGCCGCGTTCAGAGCTGAGTGAGCTATCGCCCATTTCATGGCGGAAAGTACCATGATGCACGCCATTGGCCGCCAATTCAGGAACGGTAGGCAAACGGAAACTGCTTCCCATGTTCCAGCGCAACAATACCTGTTTATTGACCTCGCGGGTGAATCCGGCAGAAGCACTCCAATTGGCATAAAACCGAGATAAGCCCGGTGTCATGTTGAGGGTATCTTGAGGCTGTAAGGCCATGTTGTAGGTGATTTGCCTGAATTCATCCACCGTCTGCATGGCGATGTCGCCCCGCAGCCCAAATTGTCCATGCCATTGGGGCGAAAGCCGGCATTTGACTTGACCCCAAATCCCGCCTTGAGATTGCCTGAAATTCGGAAGTAAATATCGGTATCCCTGCACTTGATTTTCTTGCCATTGTCCGCTGCTTCCGATCACCCAATGCCATCGATCGGCATTTTTGGTATAGCGTACATTCCAAGACAGCGTGGTTAAATCAAAACCGTGCTCAATAAAAGTAGGATTTGGTGTGTACACCCCATGGGCTTCGGGGTCAGACAACTCTGAGCGGATGTTTTTTTGAAATCCAAAGTCCGACTCCAACCAAGCATGCCCAATTTTAATTCGCTGATTTAGAATCAATTTGTGGTGCTGTATGCCTTGCGATGGCAAATCAACATCTGCGGTGTTGAAATCTGAACTCAAGGTGTAGGAATTGGGAATGCCGTAGGCTCCCGAGAAGAAACCCATGGTTTGGTCAACCAAACTGTAGGTTAAAATGGCATAGCCCTTTTGGCCCGAGTGGCCTAAAGAACCGGAATAATACCGGTCATTTCCAGCCGTATTTTTTAACAACCCATCCTGAATGGGCAAACGGAACCCGTTGTAAAGGAACGAATCGGTAGGTACACGGTAGTCTGAATAGTCTTGTCGGCTGTGGCGAAAGGCCAAAAACCAATGCGTATTTAGGCGAGATTTTATGCTGTAACTTTGACCGTGCAGGGAATTGACCGAGCGGTATTGCTGATGCACCTGCAGCTCGGTGGTGGAAGGAGATATCCAATCGGGCGGACGGAACAACAACACTCCTCCAATGGCATCTGAACCATAGGCCAACACCGAAGGCCCCTTGATGAGCTCGGCATGTTCTATAGAAAATCCATCAATTTCCAATCCGTGATCCCAGCCCCATTGTTGGCCTTCCTGTTTGATTCCTCGATCAACTACCGCCACACGATTAAAACCAAACCCACGTATGATGGGCTTTGCTACCCCGGTACCTGTACTCATGGCATTCATTCCCGGCAATCCATCCAACTGCTGAATTAAGGTTTGTCCGGAATGGGTCTGAAGGTATTCCGTTGTTGCAAATTCAATTTTTAACGGCGATTCTTTGCTGGGCTGGTTGTATATACCTTCTTCCAACACAAATTCCTTTAAATGATGCTGGGTTAAGGGTAAAACCACATCAAGGACTTCCGTATTCGGACAGCTGTGCACAAATTCCTTCCGATTTGATTGGTACCCTGTGGCTGTAATATGCAGGTGGTAAGGTCCGGGAGATAGGTTTTTAAAGGCAATAAAGCCCAAGGAATCGGTCAGGTATCGAATATGCAGTTCATGCAATTCAACGGCGGCTAAAACCAAGGGTTTATGGTGTTCATCCCAAACCCGAACCCTGGCATCGCAAGCCCGCTGGGCGTAGAGTTGCATTCCATTGGCCATGCATAGAGCTAGGCCTAAAGTCCAATGCAGTACAAAAACAGCCTTCAACCTAAATAACATTCCAAGCAAAGGTATCTAAATTGCAACTTTATTGCAAGTGAGAAAGCCCTTGGGCGTTCAAACCGGCAAAGTCAGGACCAAGGTTAAAAAGCAAGTCGAAGGTACCGGCTTCTGCTACAAAGCCAATTTTATCGTCAAACATTTGAAGGTATGTTTCGGAGGGAATTTCAAGGTTGAATGTGGCGGGCGGTTTATCCCTGCCGCAGGTATCTTGCACAAAAAGTACATGTAAGCCTAAGCGGTGTTGGGCCCAGCGCAGTAAATTCAGGTTGAATTCCCAAAGGAAAGCGGGCTTTTGATGGTAGATATCCAAAAACTCAGGATACAGCAGGTCAAAGTAGGCCGTTTTACCATAATTGGTCGCAATGGCCTGTGGCAGGTCTTTCATGGAGGGTTGAGTCCAATCCAAGGCCACATCAGCCACCGCTTTTCCTTTATTGCGTCCTCCAATCAGGGCTAGCGATACCGTTTGAGGGCCTTGTGCCGAGGTGAGGATGCAGCGCCTTTGTTCGGATTTCGATTCAAAGGGCAGCTGGGTCAAAATACAAACGGATGAGCATTGAGCCGCCTGTTTCCACCAACCCAAATGCGGCATAAAATAGGGCAAACTATACCCTACTGCCATCAATTGGGTAAATAAAAGAACCGGTCGGTACGCAGTTGCTTCAGCATATTTCCCGGACGCTCTCCATCCAGAGAAAAAACAACAATCCAAGGCGTGCCTTTAATGTGGTCTTCAGGAACAGGGCCCCAGAATCGGCTATCCAATGAACCGTGTCGGTTGTCGCCCATAGCCCAGTAATAATTCTGCCGGAAGGTATATTCATTGACTTTTTGTCCATCAATGAAAGCCTCTCCATTCCGAATTTCTAAATCCACCTTCTCGTAGGCTCGAATGATTCGTCCATATAAGATGAGGTTTTCTCGATTCAGGGCAATAGTCGTTCCTTTAGCCGGAATTAGAAAAGGTCCCATTTGATCTACAGAATGATTGAAGCTGGGATGGTTTGGCCAAATTTGAAGGTTGTTTTCTAAGGGGTACTTCAATTGAACCACGCTATCTATTCCGGGAAGTCCTTTCAGATAATTGACTTGTTTTGAATTTAAATTCAGCAGATAAAAACTACCGGCAATGGGGTCGTTGTAAGTTCGAAATCCCAGAGCGTCATCGTTTGAAAAGTAAAAGGTGCGGAGTTCTGTTTTCACCATTTCGGTCAGGACTTGCTTGGTGTACACCTTGTGATGGTGTGCCAGCATATCCGGATTTTTTTGAGGTTTTCCATTGATGTAGATTTGTCCGGACCTGATTTCGAACAGATCTCCGGGACCACCCGTGCAACGCTTCACAAAATTTTCGCGTTTATCAATGGGCATGGCTCGAACTTGGTATTGGGCTTGGAAGGCTTTACGTGCCTGCCCCAACACCAACTCAAAGTCAGAATCGGACATGGTAGCCGGGTCAATCCCTTTGCGCGAAAGCTCTTGATTTACAATCATATACAACTGATCGTAATAGCTAAATGCCTTTAATACCGGATCTACCACCATGGTATCGTTCACCGGGAAATTAAACACGATGATGTCTCCGCTTTTTGGCGAAGTCCAACCCGGCAGCCGCCAATCCGGACCTTTCCACCATTCCAAAAAGGAGGGAGTTGTTTCGGTAAAGGGTAGAGAGTTATGAACAAAAGGAAAGGTCAATGGAGTCAATGGAACCTGGGCTCCGTACGACATTTTACTCACCACCAAAAAGTCTCCGGTCAGCATTTCATCTTCCATCGAGGCCGAAGGAATTCGAAAAGGTTCTGCCAAATATGTTTTTATGATGGTAGCAACCACCACAGCGAACAAAATACTTTCCACCCAATCTCGAACAGTATTGGGCTCCCGGATGGGTTGATTGCCTGTTCCGTAATAGGGCCGTGTTTTTGCTACCTGAGGAACGTAATAGGGATACAGAATAGAATACTTCCACAGCCGTTCCGAATCAAAAATGCCAAAACTTCTAAAAAAGGCCACTACATAGGCAAAAAAGACAATTAAATTCAAACCGGGAGCAAGCAAACCAATGGCCCAATACCAAGGGCGCCCTACCCGTTTGCTCAACACAATGTAATTGTACATAGGTATAAATGCTTTCCAGCCTCCATCTCCGGTTTTGTTCAGCATTAAATACAGCCCATAATGAACGGGCAACAGCGTAATCGCGAATAGTGTAAAAAATCCCATAGCAGTTAAATCGAGTGCAAGTTACGTGTCAGAATTGACAGCCGATGCGGGTTGAACCAATAAAATGTTGTTTTCTTGTTGAAGAACTCGAATCCCATTGCCCCGATCTATCCAACCCGACAGCGAGCGTGCTTCCCACTCTGTGCCATCAATTTGAACCATGCCGGATGGACGCAATGGGCTCAGCGCCACGCCCTCTTTCCCTACCAAATTTAATTTCAAGGAAGCCGCGCTTTTAAATCCCTTTTTTGAACTTAACTCAGAATGTACGGCTACCCGTTTAAACATGGATGTTTTCGGAATAAATTTCATTAGAAATAAGGCCAGGCCAAAGCTGCCCGCCAAGGCCAGGACAAGTACCCAAACAGATTGAATCAAACCATTGGGATCGGGTGCCGAAAATCCGAACTCAGAATTGTCCGGCAGGTTTTCGGTGATGGATAAAACCAAGGAAAGCAGCATTAAAATTCCACCGGCAATGCCGGCTATACCAAATCCGGGTAGAACAAAAATCTCGACTGCAAGCAAACCTAAACCAACTAAAAAAAGAAGGATTTCCCAATACAAAGCCAATCCTTCTAAATAAGATGGAATAAAAAACAGAATAGCAGCGATCAGGGCCGCCAAGCCTGGCAAACCCAAGCCCGGAGATTGGAGTTCAAAGAAGATTCCAAGCAGAATCACAGACAATAAAATTCCACTTACCTCAGGCCTTAGGAAAAACAAAACCATGCTTTCGATTCCACCTGAATCAAACACAACCTGTTCTGCCTCTTGCAAGTCTTTTGCCGATAGAAGCTCATCCAATGAATTAAAGGTGCCGTCGCTAAATCCCACCCTGAGGGCTTCTTCCGAGGTTAAACTTACCACCTTTCCTGAATCATTTACCCCGGGAACCGACACCGATCCGTCCACCATAGCTTCTGCTATCGAGGGATTACGGCCATTTTGGACGGCTGTTTCCCGCATTTTAGCCCGCATAAACGACTGGTATTTTTCGTCCACCTTTTCCCCATCGGCCCCAACCACAGTCGCCGCACCCATAATGGCTCCGGGCTTCATGTAAATTTGGTCGCATGCAATGGCGATAAAGGCTCCTGCCGAGGCCGCATTGTTTTCAATAAACACCCAAACAGGTATATCTGAATTTAAAATGGCCGTTCTGATGTCGTCGGCCGCATCTACAGCTCCGCCGTACGTATCCATTTCAATAATGACTAAGTCAGCTCCCACATCTTGAGCTTCCTGCAAACCATCCAAAACAATTTTCCGAACCGGCGCAGCAATTTCTTGTTGAATCGGCAAGCGATAGATTTTTTCAATGGACTGAGCGAAGCCCTGTGCTGCCCAAAGGCTGTGAATCAGGATAAGAAATAAGATAAGGCGCATGTCAATCAAATTCCAAAAGTTGAATAACCTGGTGGTGAAGTGGTTTGGAAGCAGAGGCCAATATAGAAGGTCCTTGAAGCCAATTCTCCGTACCGTTTAAATCCGTTACATGTCCGCCGGCTTCCTGCACGATGATAGCCCCAGCAGCTACATCCCAGGGTTTTAATCCAAATTCATAAAAGGCCTCGTAGCGCCCGTTGCTCACATGGACCAAATCTAAAGCGGCGCTGCCAAACCGGCGTAGGCCTCGGGTATGGCGCATTACTTTTGGCACAAGTCCACCAATTTGATTGGCCAGTTCAAATTGATTCACCGGGAATCCGGTGGCAATCAGTGCATGCTCCAACTGCACGCATCTGGACGTATGAATGGGCTTTCCATTGCACCGTGCTCCCAAGCCCTGCTGAGCCTCAAACAAATCTCCCTGCATTACATCTTCAACAAAACCAGCCAGCACCCTTCCCGAATTCACCAAGGCCACACTGATGGCAAAATGAGGTATCCCATGCATAAAGTTGGTCGTACCATCCAAAGGATCTACCAGCCAATACATACCCTGAGTAGCTCCCTCAGTACCGCTTTCCTCGCCCCAAAAACCTACGGTTGAGTCCAGCCTCATTAAGGCCTCTTTCAACATTCCTTCCGAATTGCGGTCGGCAAAGGAAACCAAATCATGCAAGCCTTTGAATTCAATGTTTTGGCGGTCAAAATGCTCAAACTCCTCCTTTAAATAGCTGGAAGCAGATTTGATTGCAGTGCGTACATCAGCCCAAAACGATTCAGGACGGTTTACCATTTTAACAATTTAGACTCCCATTTCTTGGCATTCAAAAACCCAACCAAACCCAATGAAATTAGGGCAAAGGCAATGAGTTCCGCCTGAGTCAAATTCATACCCATAATTTGCAGTTCGGCATTCACCCGAATTTGCTCGATGAGAAGCCGTTCCAATCCATTAAACAATAGGTATAAAAAGAACATTTGACCCGCCACCTTCATCCGATTTCGAACCAACCATAAAATTACAAAAATCAAGGCTCCCATGCATATTTCATACCACATGGTAGGAAATACGGGAAGGGGCAATCGTTTGCAATAGGTCATGTGTTCAGGGCAGCTATCAATGGCAATTCCTTGCCGATTTACATTGTGAGGAAAATCAAAAGCAAACATCCAATCCGGTAAAAACGCTAAATATCCAGGCTTAGGAAAATAGGCATGGTCTACATCTTCCGGCTTTTGAGCGTCAAAGTAATAGTAATGTCCGGTCGAGGCTAAGTCCGAGGCCAGCCGATCGGGCTCAACCACGGTATAGGTTCGATCTTCAGAAATGCGGTACGCTGAATTTACAATTCCCCAATCTCCGTCGCCCGACAACAGGCAACCTATGCGTCCAACAGCATAGGCTAATATTAATCCGGGAGCCACGGCATCCGCAATATGAATTAAGGCCATTTTTTGCTTTCTAGCAATGTACCAAACACCAAAAAAACCGCCCACTAAGCCCCCATAGAAGGTAAGGCCCGAAGTAGAAAAAAACGTCCCCATGGGATCCCTCAAAAAATCGGCAGGATATTCTAAATTGTGGAATATTTTGGCACCCAACAATCCGAAAATGGCGGCATACATGGTAATTTGACCTACCATTTCATGAGGCCTCAGGGCAACACTCTTCAGTTCTGGCTTCGGCAATTGCTTCCGCTTTACCTCTCGGTACCTCAACCAAGCAAAAACAGCCCCAACGGCAATGCCGGCAAACCAATTCCCTTCTAAGGATAAAATATAGGATTGAGGATTGGCCTTAAAAAGTTCGGGCTGAGTCACCACACCCACCAACTTAAACCCAATGAAAAACCCCATTAACCCTTGAATAAACACATCAAAGGCATTGGGCGCTTCACCTACTTTCTGTTGAACGGTCTGGGCCTTTACCAATCCTTGACCTTCTTTACGCATCAGTTCTTTGCCTAAAATCCAAGCCGCAGCCAAAAATGCCAAGGCAACCATCGCACCAAACGAGGGCGGAAATTCCAAAGAGAAGGTGGTGCCAAAAAGGTAATTAAACAAATAATTTAAGGTCGGAAACATGATGTTAAATTTCAGTAGGTTGTGGCTTGGGTATGCTTATCTGATCTAAGACTTCAACCAATCCATTGTTAAGTTGATTTAATTGAACGTGCTGAATGCTATGGCTATACAAGGGATCATAATCCCTGTACACCCGAACATAATTTTCAGTGTATCCCAACATGCTTCCATTGCTTTCCCTTCCTTCCCATAAAACCGAATGCACAGTGCCCAATTGGCTTTTGTAGAAGGCTTCGCGTTTTAATTCAGAAAGGTCTCGAAGTACGCGGTTGCGTTTTTTACGCTCTGCAAAGGGCACTTTACCATCCAACCTCAGGGCGGTGGTATTTTCCCGTTCACTGTAGGTAAACACATGCAAATAATCAACGGGTAAGGCTTGAATAAATGCCAGGGTTTCCTCAAACAGTTCCAAGGTCTCGCCAGGAAAACCAACAATTACATCTACACCGATGCAGGCGTTGGGCATAACGGTTTTGATGTGCTGAACCCGATCGGCATACAATTCGGTACGGTATCGACGGCGCATCCGTTCTAAGATGGCATCGCTTCCCGATTGCAGAGGCAAATGAAAATGAGGAACAAAACGCTTACTTTTCGACAAGAATTCAATCAATTCTGCTGTCAACAGGTTGGGTTCTATACTCGAAATTCGATACCGAACATCCAAATCCAATGCATCCAATTGCTGAACCAAATCGGAAAAATGCTCACCTGTGGATTTCCCAAAATCCCCAATGTTCACGCCCGTTAACACCAATTCCTTAACTCCCTGAGCTACAGCTTCTGAAGCTTGATGAAGCACTTCTGAAATCGATGGATTCCGACTTCTACCCCTAGCCAAGGGTATGGTACAAAACGAACAAAAATAATCGCAACCGTCCTGAACCTTTAGAAAGGTCCGAGTGCGGTCTCCAAAGGAATAGGAGGATACAAATTCCCGGGTTTCTTTGATGTGACTTCGTTCAATGCTCGGCAGTTGCTGCCCTTCTTCCTGCAAAACAGCCTGATAATACTCCAATTCAAATTTTTCCTTGGCGCCCAATATTCTGGTAACTCCGGGAATCTGTTTTATTTCTTCCGGTTTTAATTGAGCATAACAACCCACTACAACTACTTTGGCAGAGGGATTGCACCCCAAGGCTTCTTCAATGACTTTTCGGCATTTTTTGTCGGCATGATCGGTTACTGAACAGCTATTTATGACGTACAAATCGGCCGATTCATGAAACTCTACCCGTTCAACCCCGGCATCGGCCAATTTTCTGGCAATGGTCGAGGTCTCAGCAAAGTTCAGCTTACATCCTAAGGTGTAATAGGCTGCAGTTTTCATGGGTGCAAAGGTAAGGCTTTATGCGCAGGCAATTCAAATTGACTCAAAATATACGACTGAACCAATTCGGACGCTTGCCAAGGGAGCATATGCCCCTTTCCCGGGATGCACGTTTGCCGGGCTCCCAGCTGATTTGCTTCCTGCTGCAACATGTCTGCCTCCAACATTTTATCTTCTGAACCAAAAATATAGTGGATGTTGGAATTCCATTTCAACACGGTTTCTCGGTGGCACAAGCGGTCCATTAAGCCTTTTAAAACCTCTTGAATCACGCTTGGCTTTAAGGCCAACAGCTGTCTATAAAACATGCGACCTTCCGGCCGTTTCAGCCAACCGGGTTCAGGATAAAATAAAGCCTCTGAAAACAACCGAAAATAGGCCGACGGATTTTTCGAAAGCATTTCAATGGCCTGATTTCGGTGCTGTTTTCTGGTTTGATTGTCGGCAGAGGCATAGGAATTCACCAAAACCACTCCCCCAACCTGCTCTGGATACCTGTTCAAATATTCCAAGGCAATATAGCCTCCCATGCTGTGTCCAATCAATAAAAAAGGACCAGCCATGCCCTTCAATTGTTCTTGAAGCCATTGCGCATAAGAGGAAATGCTAAAATCAAACCCTTCTGGAATACCTTGCCCACCAAAGCCCGGAAAATCAACCCGGATGGAGTTCCCAAAACCTGGTTTGCTCATCCAGCCTTGCCACATGAAGGACGATTCGTTCAATCCATGCAACAACACAGGTACCACCTCGCTCAATCTTTTTTTATAAATGAGGTAGCTGCATAGGACTTCGGCATGCTTGGCCACGAAATCAAATACCTGCCCACATGCAAATGACTCACCACTATACCTGTTTTGGAATCCGTCATTTTGCCCTGCTGTACGGTTCTTCCCATGGCATCCCGTATTTCGTAGGCTGTACCCTCAGGAATCCCAGTTACCCGCAAAACATCCCTGGCAGGATTTGGCCATACATGAACCGCGGCGGTTGCCGCCTGTATTCCAGATACCGGAGCCTCCAATTGCCCTGAAAAAACACCCCGACCATGCGAAAACACAAACAAGGTTCCATCCGAACGCATCCGAAGCTGATGAATACTCACCATGGGGATTTGATTTTCGGCAAACCAATGCTGCCCTCCATCGGTGGTATAATACAACCCATAATCTGTGGCAGCGAATAGGATTTGCTCATTCCAAGGACTTACTTCGATGCTGTTGACGGGCAACCCGCTGGGAAGGTCTCCTGTAATGTTGGTCCAGACAGGACTTTGGTTGGCCTGAGTCACTTTCCAAATCATCGGTCCCGTACTGAAGGTGCTGAAACCAATAAAAAGGGTATGGGTATCAACAGGCGAAGCTTTGATGCAGCTCATAAATTTACCTGACATGGTACTGGGAATGGTTCCAGATAGGTTGTCTTCATCTCCGGCAACTGAACCATAGGCATCCAAAACCCGATAAAACTTGCTTGTTCCCCCAAAATAAATGGACGGATACAGCTCATTGGTGACTCCTATGGCATATAAGTTGGCTATGGGTGCCGTAATTGGAAACCACAACGACCCTCGACTTATGCTCATCCAGGCCCGAAAACGGGTAACAAAAAACAGCTGATCTCCATCCAACGGATTCCCCTCTAATGGTGAAATAAACCAGGTATTTTCATCCACATTGTCATCAAAATCAGCGTCCAATCCATTTAAAATGTAATTGAAGTCAGGAAATTGTTCGTGAATGTTATCTGAACGCAGCAAATGCCCATTCTGCCACGACACATACCCTACATTATTAATTTGCTGATGCTTAAAGGCAAACCCTCCGTCTCCTCCAAATAATTTCTTGGTTCCCCCTGTTAAGGCCTGCCCTTGGTGTGTGCCGTTGTCTTGGGTTCCTCCAATGTAGGTTTGACTACTTGGCCAATAGGTTCCGGCATAAAATTGAGTTACCCGATAACCTTCATTCAACGATTGCACGTAGGCCGTATTCACCTGCTGAAATGTGTACCTGTAAAGTCCTCCGTCGTTGAACGCAATAAATACGTTATTTTGACTGGGCAAAAAGGTAAATCCATGGTAATCGGCATGGCTATTGGGCAGCTCATCCCAGGTTTGTCCTCCATCGGTGCTGTATCCTGAAGTGACCGATCCCACCAATAATTTCGAGCTGTTTTGTGGGTCAACTTGCAAGGCCAGGCAATACCACGGAAAATAAAAACGAATTCCAAAATTGGAGGGGTTGCCCCTCAAATTCCAAGAGCCCCCAGCATCGGTTGTTCTGTAAACCCCAAGCACATCATCTCCGTTCGTATTTTCTAAGATGGCATAGTACATGGTTGTATCTGTTGCCGCCAACGCCAATTCAACCCGCCTAAAGTTGGCCGGCAATCCCGAAGAAACCAAATCAAAACTCCCTGAATTTCCGCTAAAAGAACGATATACC